>PLDW01000462.1 GCA_003136315.1 Gemmataceae bacterium
GTTTTTCGCCAGTGTCCAGTAGAGCCAACCGATGCTGAGCGTAGAGAATCTGTGGCAACTGGTTGAGGGTCGTAGGGGAAAGCAAGCGATACGGAACAGCCCTTTGCTTCCTTCCTGGCCCTTCCGACCAGCACCTCGGCCCTTCTCTTCCGTGGGCGTCTCAGCCGGGCCGGGCTCGGCCGCGATCGCAGCGGGCCTGGTCGCCACTGGGGGCGGTAACTAGACGGAAGTGTGCATCAGGGCCACAGCAAGCGGGGCAGTTATTGAATCGTTGGAAAACTGACTCCTCGCATCACGTCCGGGGGTTGCTGTCACCTGTCGCGACGAGCCTGAGGATCGCCATGACGAACATGCCCCCGCAAACGATCGCTCTGGCGGGTTCGTCCCTCCAAACCCAGACCCCGAACGCAAGCATAGGCAGACAGAAGAATAAGGCCCAGGCGCGCCCCTGCTCGCCTGGTGGCTTCGTCACGTCGTAACCGCAGTGCCGGCAGACTCCGGACATCATGTCCACCCCATGACTACACTTCGGGCACATCGTCGACTCCCCCGTCCGCTAACGAACGCCCGCTCATCGGCCAGGCTGCGACAACTGTAGCACACACGAGCAGGCGGTTCCTGGCTGAGCACGGCCGTCACTTCGGGTCGGGTGGAGTCGGTCCCTTTTGCCCGTACTCTCGCAGCTTAATGACAGCGATCGTCATGAAGATAATTGACATAGCAAACGACGCAAAGTTGATTTTCTCCCCATCAAAATACGCCCAGAATACGATTACCAAATTCAGAACGGCCAGCCCGATCAATATGAGTCCGCCAATCAAGCTCCACCGCCGTCTTTTCTGCTGGTCCATCATTGGGTTCCTCTTCTGGGGGACATCGACTCAGCCGCTCTCCACCGCGTAGAGGATTGTGATCGGCCGGCAGCACCCCCGTCAAGCAAATTGCCGAGGAACTCGGGTCGAGTGGTCAGGCCGGGCCAGCGGTCGGGGATATCCTCGGCTTTGTCATCATCTCGAAGAAGGTCGCCCGGAAGCTCCTCAAGAAACATGGGTCGAAGGTCACGGTTCGGGAGGTCGAGGAGTTCGGAATGATGATGATCGAGCCGGTTCCCTTCTGAGCAACCCAACCGCCCGGGGGAGCGATCCCCCGGGCCGAGGTCGTGATGGTAGCGGGTCAGTCTCTCATCGTTCACGTTGCCCGGCCGACAAGCGTAACTCAGTCCAGGCGAGAACAGACCCGGAACCCGCAGTAACTGCTGCGGGTTCCGGGCATTCTGCCGATGCCGTTCGCTGCGCGGCAGTACCTGGCGTAGAAGTTCCAGGAGCCACCTCGAAGGATACGACAGTCGTTTAATTGGGAGAATTTATTATCGCACCATTCCCACACGTTCCCCGCCATGTCGCATAACCCCCACGGGTGCGGCGATTTCCTCTCGTAGCTCCCCACTTCTGTCGTTCGTTCGAGGTAGGAACCTTTCTCAGCCCCACCATACGGAACGTTGCCGCGACAATTTGCCTCGGTCCCATTCAGTGTGTCACCCCAGTAGAACGCACGCCCATTCCTTTTCCCGCCGCGGTAGGCGTATTCCCACTCGTCTTCATGGGGTAGCACAAACCGCCCACGCTGACGCCCAGCAAACTCGTTCACCTTCTTCAGGAACAACTCACAATCGTCCCACGATACCCGCTCAACCGGGAACCGGTTCGTGTCGAGCCCCTCCAAGCGGTTACGAGCGTCCTCATCCGACCCAGTTGCCGCAAACTCGCTCGGGTTTGACCCCATCACCGCCGTCCACTCCCCTTGCGTCACTTCGTACTTCCCCAGCCAGAACCCCTTGCTTTTGAACTCACCGCGGGCCGCCTCATCCTCATCGTGCATCCAGTCCGGCCTCTTCCCGTCGAACTCTGTCCGGGTCAGGAAGTCCTGCTCGGTCTTGGGCGAGCCCAACTGTGCTGTTCCCGGGGGAATCCAGCTGAACACCATCTTTACACCCGCAGCGATCGGGAATTCCCGCGTGTCGCCCGGCTTTGGTCCTGGCGGCAGGGGGGCGGCGACGAGTTCAGGAGAAATCACCTGCGCCAGCGCCAGCAACCCCCCGACGAGGGCCAAGGCGGACGCCACCACGCACAGGGATCGGCACCGGTGGGAGGTCATGAGCGGTCTCCGAGGGACGGGTCGGGTGGGCCAGAAATGATCGTAACCCCCGGCCGTAGCCCTCTGCAATCCGGCTGGATGATCGACCATCGTTGGGGGTCGGTCGTCGCAGATCACCTCCCAGACTCATCCCGGGGTGGGGGGATCGCTCGGCGGGGTGGATACCTCCCCAAACGCTCACACTTCGCGTTTGTGGGCGATCGGTTACCAGGACAGGGGAGGGGGAGTCGGGTTTCTCACGTCGATGGGCCAGAAGAGCTGTTCGGCGGCTATCCACAGACAACCCGAATCTAAGGCGAAAGCATCCCACATTCATGCGCCGCGCCTGGACTTCATTCCTGAGCGGGCCGACCGCGGAACAACGACGTGCCATTTCGATGCGTCCGCGGTGTTACGATATTCAGATTTTCTTGCGTTTCAGGAGAAGTACGGACTGGCCAGGCAGCGAATCGTCGAAACCGCACACCTCCCAGCCATCTTGGCCCAATCGATTCAGGAGTTCCGTGCTAAGCGTGCTCCCGTAATCCGTCGTGTCGTCTGCATCAACCCAATGCGGTGTCGAGAACCATTTGGTCTGTCTGACGAGCATCTTGTATTCCCAGTGGTCTCGCATCTAAATACCCGAATCCATAAGTGATCCGATATGCGACGAACATGCAACGATCAAGCCGGTCGGGTAAGGGGGCGGCGTTGCCGTCGCCCCCTTCCCTTGAACTCCACCCCCGGACGAGCCAATCGGCGGGTGACTCCCGTCGAGAGGTCAGGTCGTTCGAGGGATTCATTTTTCACAAGTTGGTGGGCCATGAGAGCGGTTCGGTGAGACAGTCTGCTTCACGGGAGGAGGCCCGCGCTGTTGTCGTACGGCCAACCCCCACCATCAGCCCACCGCACGCTCTGGAACCGCTCGATGTCCCAGAAGCGGATCGCCTTGGGCGACTGCCACGGGAGGCGACCAGGCAAGTTCCACTCGTTGCGGATGTAGTCCTCCAGGTCGAATCCGTAGTAGATGATGTCGGCTTGATGAACAGAGAACACGGGATTGCCCGCCTCGTGTGGTTCGGAGGGCATCATCCTATGCTGGCAGACCGGCACCAGTGTTGGCGCGGAGGCCACCAATCCGCCCACGATGTACTCGGCCTCAGCCCAGGTGGCAGGCCGCGGCCCCCACTCTTCCATCCAGAACCCGTGCCGCACGTCAAACAGAATGCCGCGAAGCGGCAACCCCAGCCATTCCCTCAAGCCAGCCTCGTCCCCGCCACGCCAGTCTGGGAAGTGCTCACCGCATGGCATGGCGGTCTGTAAGAAGGTTCGCAAGTCGGGTGGGAAGCGGAAACCGAACCGGGACTCGGCCCTGTCCACCTCGCCGTCAGCCAGTCCAGTGTCGAAGGCGACCCCGCACCCTCGCAACAACTCCACAACCGTCAGCCAGTCACTCGCCCCCATTCGAGGGTTCCTCCGCGCCGCAATGCAAAAGGATCTATATGACGCTGGCTAGAATGATCGAGTCCGGGAAGGTGCCTGAGATCCGCGTCATGTCGCCCACCGCGTAGCTGATTGTGATTGGACGACACAACCGCAGTCAAGCAAAATGCCGAGGAACTCGGGCGGCCTCGAACTCCCGCTTGAACTCGTCCTGGTGGTCACAAACGATCGCGGTAGGGCGTTTCTCGCCCCCCTCGACTTCGGTCCTCGCCCACTTCCCCACGAGATCCGGGCGGCTGTTGGTCCGGAAGAATTCCCGGTAGAGGTAGACGGCGAGTGTCTGGGGATCGACCGCCCACATCTGGAAGACCGTTGGGGCGGTTTTCCCGCCTTTCATAAGTCGATACTCAATCCCATTTGGCAACGCGATGATGTCAGGCCGAAGTGACATGGCCACATCCCAGTGGTTATTCAGCCTAACCCACCATTTCACCTGACGTTACCATAAGGCCGGTGTCGCAAGTGATACTACACCCAGTGTTCCCTGAAGGGTTGTCGGGAACTTCACTTCCTCCCCAAAACCCTCTCTACTTCCGCCAGCAACACCCCGCGGACCGATCCCGATACACCTTCCCCGCAACTTCGTAGTCGCCCGATTCGGTCACGGTCCGACGGAACTGGTGGCTGTTGTCCGCCAGTCGATGAGCCAGGACTTACCAGCGGGCGAGATATGCACCTCGCACGTAGAACGCTATAACCTGGATTTGCCAGGCACTGGTGATGGGCGACGGGGGCGATTAGAGCCGATGCATCGGCTGGCAGGTGGACTACCGTCAAGCGGGGCCGGGAGACTTGTGGGTCTGGATGGCGACCGGGTGAAAATGCTCTATTCGAACTAAGGTGGACCATCCACCGGGGGGGGCAAGTGGCTATCGAAAGACATTGAAGCAACCCGCCGGAACCCACAAGTGCAGAGGCAATGCAAACCTACTAGATACCTCAGCGAACGGGATCACGGACTAGGAATTGCTGAAAGCGATCGAATCCGCTAAGCGTTGCGACCTCAAATATTTGATAGATTTTAATATATTTTATGTTTGCATATACTTTGATTGATAGTGTCGCACAATCTCCACGTATTTCTGTAAGTTGCGTTTGTAGACTTGAGTGAAAGGTCTTGGACCCAAATAGTAGCGGTTCAGGTATCTTGTCCGGTTTAAGAGAGTTTCGAACTAGGATTTTATCAGCAGAATTAATCGCTTCATTTTTTTGGATTTCGACGCGGATCTCATGGCCGCTATGATGGAACGGAGTAATCCACTGCACGGTATATTGGCTGCTGTCCTTCACTTCCGTCGTCGGGCGAATGCCGAGCCGTATGTAATCATAGCCAGCGAAACGACAGGCTCGGATGATATCATACACACAAGATTGATGCGACTGAGGATCGCGAATGAACGGTGTATCTCCGTCTGCGTAAATAATTGCAGTAAGGAAAATATGATTTTCATTTTTGGGTGCCCTCGCAATGATCTCTAGAGAGCGTCGCTGCATGTACTCCACAACTTGCATCGGCGTGATGAGGATGTGGTCGGGGGCCACAAGTGCATATCCTTCGGGAGTTACCGTAAGCACTACGGCCTCCGGATCACCTGTAACCGACTTGGACGAAGGTTTAAATAAATAATAAACGATTAGCAAAGAAAATGATAAACTAAGTGCTCCCAGGATAATCCAGAGTCGTGACTTGCCGGAGATGAGCCGCTTAAACGACACGTCAGAAATCCATGAGGCATTTCAGATGATCCCGACATTTCTTCGCAACATCAGTCAATTGGCAATCGTCAGGAGCCGGGGTTCTACAAGTACCTGCTAGTTCGATCCGAATACACAGGAGCGAAGGCGTTTGGGGTTCGTTGGTTGTGGTTAGTGTAGGAGTTTCGGAACTGGTCGAGGAGGGTATCGGGTGAAGGTCAAATCAGAAGGGAATGACCGACCAACCATACGGAAACCGTTTGATGGGGGGGTTAAGGGGGGGAGACGATTCGCCCCCCTACTCGGTCCTCCTTGACCGGTCGCCTCAATGATCACCAGTACAGCCCGCCGGAGCGGTTCGGGGAGAGTCGCCCACGCCTCGACCACCCGGGCAAGGCCGGAACCCGCCCGCGTGGGGAATTCGAGGGATTCACTGGACGCGTTTCAGGAGTATCATGCGGGGATCGGGGAGGGGGATCCGCTGGTGGCCGGGGTGTCGGGCTTGTCGCCCGGCCGGACCAGTGCGGCAGGATTCCGGAGAACCCCGGCCTGACACAGGAACCCGGTGAGGCTGTCCCATTTCAGGAGCAAGCATCGGTCTAACGGGAGGGCGAGGCTCCTGCCGAGCGTGAGGGTGGTGCGGCTCGGCAGGTGCCTCGCCCTGGGCTGTTCAAAAGTCGTCCT
>PLDW01000510.1 GCA_003136315.1 Gemmataceae bacterium
GCTTGGGTAGGGGCCGCCCTCCGTGGCGGCCCGGCGTGGGCAAGTCCAAAAGACGGGTCGGCTTACTTCTGCTCGCCTTGCTGAGAGTGAGTGCGAAAGGCCGCACCCTGAAGGGTGCGGCTCACCAATTCGTCATTCCAACCTGGACGCAGAACTCGGGCGTTGCCCAAGTCGACCCCCAGACGTTGCTTTGGGTGTTCTCTCGCTACTTCACCAACTCGGGCAGGTACTTCACCGGCAGGGTACCGTGGCTCAAGGCCGCCTCGTGGTATTTCCCAAGGTCGAAGGCTGCGCCAGCCTTTCGCGACACGTCCTGCCGCAGTCGGTAAAACGCTGTCCGACCGACGAAGTAAGTCGAGAGCTGGGTGCTGCTTTGTTTGGCCCGAGAAATCTTCCCGACCGCCTCCCCCTCCGTTTGGAAGCCGCGGTCCATGAGGAGCGATTTGGCTTCCTCATCGGTCATGTTCTGGCAATGCATCTTGTGATCCAGAATCGCGTTCAGCACCGCCCGGATGTAGAACTTCAACTGGTGCAACCGTAGCGAGAGGTCGCCGTCACCGTACCCCTGGTCGAGCATCATCTGCTCGGTGTACACCGCCCACCCCTCGGCAAACGTCCCCGACCAGAGCACTTTCCGGATCAACGAAGGGCACCGGTTCGAGTACGCCAGTTGAACGTAATGTCCCGGGTATGCCTCGTGGATCGTCAGCACCTGGAGCATCGCCGCGTTGTATTCGCGAAGCAGCGCCTCCACGCGATCCGCACCCCAATCGGCGGGAGGAGGAGCGACTGCGTAGAGGCTATTCGCTTTCGGATCCAGCGGCGGAGCCGGGTTCAGGTACGCAACCGAGAACCCCCGCTGGAACTCGGGCATCTCCACGACCTGGCAGGTGTCTGGCTCGGGGAGAGTCAGGATCTTCTTGTCCCGGATGAACGCCTTGATCTTCTCCACGGTCTTGCGAGCGTCGGTGACCAAGTTCTCGGGCTTCCCGTGGTCCTTGCCCAGTTCGCTGAGGACGGCCTGGGTGGTAGCCCTCCGACCCGCCGGATCGTCTGCCGGAACCGGTTTGCCGGGAAAGAGTTTTGCCCACAGTTGCTTGGCGACATAGTACATCTCCCGCTCGACCCGGTCTGCCTCGGCCTCTGCGATCTTCACCACCTCGTCGGCTGAGAGACCTGCATCCAGTTCGAGTTCCAGTTTCTTCGCGAACTTTTCCCGACCCAACCGCCATTCACCGTTCGATCTTGGGAGGAGCTCCTTTTCCAGGAACGTTTGGTACTCCCGGAGGGCCTTTGCAGCCTCCCGAGACGGAGCAGCCAGTGGTTCGCTCCCGGGAGTCTCGCCCGCGATTGCGTAAATCTCCTTCTCGTAGAATGCAATCGCCCCGAGGTTCCGCCTAATGGCCACTTCAGTGAGGATTTTCGGTGGGTTCTTCAGCCCCGCCTTCGCGGCTGCGATCACTTTTGGTATCTGGGCAATCCGCTTGGCTGCATTTTGGACATTCCGCTCACGGGGCAGCGTCGATTGCGTGAACAGGATGAACGTACTGTCGGAGATGTACTCCCCATAGACCCGCGGATCAAACTCGAATCGATTATCGTTCTCGGACGACCAGAGCGCATAGCCGAGTGAGTGTTTCCAGATTTCGAGGTCAATCTGGCCATTCCGGGAGAGCTTGGTGGCGTCGATGTCTTTTGCGAGAAGCGCGAGCCATTTCCGGGCAGCCTCTTCGTCGGTCTTGCGGGCGGCGGGGGAGAGGTCGTCCATCCGGTCGTCGTACTCGTGGTTCCCCTGCTGGGTGGCGAAGACTGGGTGCTTCAAGAACTCTTCGTTCAGGTAGGTCTGGAACAGATTCGCCAGCCGGACATCGTCCGGACCGACAGGTGGGTCAGCGGGCGTGGCCACAAGTGCAACTCCCAAGAGTAGAGGGAGGACTCCAACGAGACGACACATCGCGACATTCCAAAGGTAGGGGATCACGTCGTTTAAAGTTTAAAGTTCTTCGGTGGGAAATCGGCACCCGAACCTCGGGAAGAGTTTCAACGGGATTACTCGCACTCCTGGGGAGGGTGACGTCCGTTGTAGGCAAATCCGCAAGTTCCGCCATCAGTTGGTGACGCCGGGTCTCGAAGGCTCGACCCGACCTACAGAACACGATCAGAGAGGGCCGTGCCAGAGTGATTGCAACTTTAAACTTTAAACCTTGAACTTTAAACTACACATGAGGGTGTCGTCCGTTGTAGGCAAATCCGCAAGTTCCGCCATCAGGTTGGTGATGTCGGGTCTCGAAGGCTCGACCCGACCTACAGAACACGATCTGAGAGAGCGATGCAAGGCTATTTGCAACTTTAAACTTTTTAAACTTTAAACTACACATGAGGGTGTCGTCCGTTGTAGGCAAATCCGCAAGTTCCGCCATCAGGTTGGTGATGTCGGGTCTCGAAGACTCGACCCGACCTACAGAACACGATCTGAGAGAGCGATGCGAGGCTATTTACAACTTTAAACTTTTTAAACTTTAAACTTTAAACTACACATGAGGGTGTCGTCCGTTGTAGGCAAATCCGCAAGTTCCGCCATCAGGTTGGTGACGTCGGGTCTCGAAGGCTCGACCCGGCCTACAGAACACGATCCGAGTGATCGATGCGAGAGTATTTGCAATTTTAAACTTTTTAAACTTTAAACTTTAAACTTTAACCGCCGCCCAGCGGTCGGTGTCGAAGAACACTTGCACCACCCCATCGGCTTGCGGGAGGCCGGATTCGGGGATCTCGGCGCTCTGACCTACAACGATGCACACAGCGTTTGGGTAACCAGGAGTAGACCGAAACCGCGCCAGCACCAACAACTCTGCGGCCAGGGTCTCCGGGTTCGACAGGTACACCAGCGACACCACCCCGAGTCGCCGGTCGGGGAGGCCCCGCTCGCCAAGCTGCCAAAAGATGAGATCGGGTTGGCGGCCGGGGGGCGAGTCCGGGTCGGCCTGGGTGACGATATGCCCGAGCCCGAGTTGGACCGGGAGAGCTTTGTCCCAGAGCCGGCGGAATTGATGGTAGAACTCCATGAGAAACGGCCACTCACGGTCCTTGCGAATGGCGGCCGGTCCGTCCACCTCGCTGGGCGAGTACGCCAGCCCGTTCCCGGCAGCGAACCGCGGGTGAACGAGATTCAGAGCCTCAACGAGCAGTGTCGGGAACGGGTCATCGGTCACCAGCGGCTCCCAAGGCGAGAATTGTTGGAATGAATACAAGGGGAGACAAGAAAACCAAGATTTCATCACGAAATCACGAAAGACGAAATTATGAAATCAGATTTGTGGATTTTTCGCAATTTCGTCTTTCGTGATTCCTTTTTTTCTTTGGCTTCTTCACAGCGTTGCGTGAGATTTCTCCGCTTCACAATCAGATCCGGCGGGCGTCGCTCTCGGGATAGCGGTACTCCATGTGTTTCGCGGTCGCTCGTGCGATTGGTTCGCCGCAGATCCTGGCGACAACACGCAGAGCAAGGTCGATTCCGGCAGAAATCCCGGCCGACGTGAGGATCCCATCGTCCACCCAGTGGAGCCCATCCTCGACCGTCACGTCCGGGAACGTCTCCCGCATTCGGTCCAGCGATCGCCAGTGCGTTGTCGCGCGTTTCCCGGACAAGAGCCCGGCAGTCCCGAGCAGGAATGATCCGGTACACACCGACATCACCAGCTTCGCCCCCGCGGCCTGCCCTCGCACCCAGTCGATCAGCCGGGGGTTCTCGACTTCGCGGCGGGTTCCCCACCCACCGGGAACAACCAGGAGGTCGGCCTGCGGAGCGGTGTCGAAGGTGTGGTCTGGGATGACCTTCAACCCGCCAGTAGCAGTCACCGGCTCGGCCGTCTCGGCGACCAGGAACACATCGAACGGCGAGAGATCGTATCGACGGTTGACCTCGTTCAACCGGACCGTGCTGAACACCTCGAACGGTCCGCAGAAGTCGAGGACTTCGATGTCCGGGAAGATCAGGATCGCGGTGCCGGTTCGGGTCACGCCGGAGCCTCCGGGCTGGGTTTGCCAAGGTTCTTCCGTTTGCCGTAGATGAACGGGAGGTGATCGTCCACGTGCTTGATGTAGCTGGCAACCATTCCGCCAACGGTCACCGTCCCCCGGCGATTGTGAACCCCGGTCCGGTCGAACGCCTCGGGTGGGAGTTTGCGAAGAACTCGCGCGAACTGCCGACGCCCGACCTCCATTAAAGTGAGTGCATCTTCGAGATCCTGATCGTGAGTGAAGAGTCGGCTGACGTACTGTGTCTCGTCAGCGTAAAGAAGGGGTGGGTTGTCTTCGGTCAGCATCCGCTTCATCCGATCGATACTGATCTCGTCGCTGTCGGCGAGGTGGACGACGACTTCGAGGATCGACCACTCTCCGGGGCCGGGGCGTGCGGTGAGGTCGTCGCGGGTCAGTCCGGCAACTGCGGAACGGAGTCGGGCCGGAGCACGTTCGTAGGCATCGATCTGTTCGGGGGTCATGGGAAGCCTCCAGTGGTGTTGCGAGAAAAGGTGTGGCGACGTTCGACCCGGCAGACGCGAAGGGTGTACCGCTCGTACCAGCGTTCGCGGCCGAGTTGTTGGGCGATGAGGTGTTCAGCGTGCCGTCCCCAGGCCAGGACGGCGTCTTCGGTGGCCCAGTACGAGACGGTGATCCCAAGTCCGTCTGCGTCACGGACGGATTCCAGCCCGAGGAACCCAGGCTGCTCCTGGGCGAGTTCTTCCATCCGGGTTGCCATCGCGGCGTAGCCATCGTCCGGCTGGGCGTCCCGGATGGATGTGAAGATGACCGCGTAATAAGGCGGGCTGGGATCGGGCGGCTCAGCCGGTGACACGAAGTTTCTCCGGCAGGAACAGAGGAGTGAGGTGGGGACACCCAGCGAAACCGGAAGGTTCGCGCAGGGTGGGGGCATCCAGTTCACCAGGTTTGGGCGAGTTGAGTCGAGACGGCACAGTCGACTCAGTCGATAGTTGGGCCTCGGTGCGGGGGACAAGAATGTGGGTGAATTCCGCCCGAGGCGTGGGAGGAATGCATCGGGGCGGTTTCTCTCGGAAACGACCCCTTCACATCGGCTTGGCGCGGCGGTCGGCAAGGCGTATACGGCCCGGCCCCCGCGCTCTCCTTGCGGGCAGGATTTGGGTCACGAGGTCACGGATGACCGCCCCCCGCCGTAGTTTGCTCCTCCTGGTCATCGGCCTCGCCCTCGGGCCGACACCGGCGTGCATTCTCGTCGGCGGGACATCGACCTCGTCTGATCCCTTGCCGCCAGCGACCAAGCCCAACGAATTCGCGATCTACCCCAAACGCCCCGGTGAGGTCGTCCCAACGAACTCCGGGGCGGTGGCCAGCGCCAGCAATCCGCAGCGCCCGCAGGGGGACCAACCCCTCCCGGGGCCATCAGTCAGCGCCCAGGTCAATCTACCAACCAGCCCCCCCCGCACGGGGAATCGTTCGGACTCGCCGCAGAATATCGAACCTTCTCAGTTGCCCGCGACCATCACCGCAGCGAGGGCCGAACACCCTGCGGCTCAAATCCTTGATGTGCCACCCCCACCAGCGGGTGTTCCGGGGAGTTTCGGGGTGGTGATGCACCCGCACGACCTACCCGAACCCCCCATTCTCGCGGGTTTTCGGGCCTATCTTGAGAACCGCCCGGACGACGCGATCCGCTCCCTCCAGCCGCTGGACAGGGCCAACCAGGAGTTCGCTCTCGCCGTCATGCCTCTGCTCCAGCGTGGGACACAGGTGAACTTCGCTGCGGCCGATCCGAACGAGATCGCCGTCATGGTGGATCAGTTCCGATCGGTCGCCTCCCAGTTAGAGGGAAAGGCAGCACTCCGGGTGGACAAGGTTGCATTTTATCGGGAGAAAGTGTCCGGTTTCGGCCAGTATGAGCCGTGGCCGGAGGGTGAGCCGTACAAACCCGGCGACCTCGCCAAACTGTATGTCGAGATCCGAAACCTCGGTAGCGAACCGGCCGCCGGGCCGAGGGGACAAGGATTCGTCACCCGTGCTGTGATCAGCCTGGAGGTGCGGGATGCGAGTGGGAAACTCGTCGATCAGGTCGATCCGACGGATTACCGCCGACGGGTGACTGTCGCCAGGTGCGAGGAAACCGACTTCACCCACTCCCCGCTGCACGATTACTACCGGACCTATCGCATCCAGCTCCCCGCCCAGCCTGGGGTATACAAGGTCACGGTTGAAGTCCGGGATTCGGCAGGGAAGCGGACTGTTCGCAGCCAACCGGTCCAGTTCATGGTGTCCGGACCGTGACGGCCAGGGATCGAGTGAGGGTCGCGTCTCCCCCTTCCTTTCCAGGGAAGGGGGTTGGGAGGTTCGGTTCTCGCGATGTTGTCCATCTGGAAGTCGAACCAACCGAGGGAGGTGCGCGATGATGGGAATACTGCTCGCGATTGGGCTGGGCGCTGTTTCCGGAGGTGTTGAGGCAGTTCCGGTGAAGGAGTATGTGATCGAACTGGCCGTCTACCAGGGCGATCCACTCGGTTCCCGTGATGAAGGGACGGTCCGGTGCGTGGCCGAGCCGATCCTCCGGACCTGCTCTGGGTGCCCGGCCCACATGCTCGTGGGTGGACAGAGTGCCTTCAAGGGGCTGGACGGAAAGGTGACCTTGGTGCCGCACGGGTTGAGTCTGAAACTGACACCGTCCGCCGCTTCTGCAGATACGGTATGGCTCGATGCTGAGATCTCCCTGGGGGAAGTGAAGCCCGGTCTGGGGATTACGAAGGGAGAGTTGGTGATCCCCGGGTTCACCGAACAGACGTGGCGAGGGGGGCGGGTTGCAAAAGTGGGGCAGCGGGTTCGCACCCGGATCACAGCCGCCTCGGCGACGGATCAGACATGGGTCGAGTGGACGGTTCGACCAGCTGAATGACCCTGCTGCATCCGGCTTCATGGCCGGTTGTAGGGAGTGGCGCTGATGCGCCGGGTGGCGCGGGTGGCGCGAATATAAGGCGCTGCGCGGGGGTCTTTGAGACGGAAATGGCTTCCTGACTCGCGCACCCTGTTGACCCGGCCCAATTTTCCTACTCCACTGCATATGGCCTAGCCGGAGCAACCGTGCGCAGGCCACAGAAAACCGGCCAGTTTGACTCAAGCGGACCGCTCAGCTGCCTTGAATGTGCCCGCTTGCAGACGTAGAGTTGTCGCGAGTCAGACTCGCAGGTCGGCACCGTCGAACTCCCGACCCAGTACCTTGTTCGGACGCCCCCCGACGGCTGTCGCCGGGTCACCAACAACCGGATCACACGGGTTGCTCATGCAGGAAACCTCCAACACCCACTGGCGGACGGATCGGCCCTCGGAGGGGTTCTACACGACCCAGCTCCCCGCCCACCCAGACCGTCCCGTGCGGACCTTTCTTCCGACCGACTACCAGCCGCGGTATCCCTACCCGCTGGTAGTTTTACTCCACGGCAACGGTGGAAGCGAGGAGCGGGCCGCCCGGCTCGCCCCGCGGCTGAGCCGACGGAACTACATCTGTATCAGCCTCCGTGGGCCGCAAGAGCTGGGAGCCAGGGCGGATGGCCGACCGGGGTTCGGGTGGGGCATCGCCCCGTCTGACGATGCTCTGGTGCAGGACTACCTCTTGAACGCGGTCGAGCAGACCCGGCGGACCTACCACGTCCACTCCGAGCGAGTGTACCTGGCCGGAATGTCCGAGGGTGCCGAAGTCGCGTACCGTGTCGGGCTCGGCATGGCCGACCAGATCGCCGGTGTGATTGCCCTGAATGGGCAGATCCCGAAACCCGCCGGGGTGCCACTGTTTCGCATGTCGGCAGTCCGGCACCTGCCGGTCCTGATCGGGCACGGTGTCGCAAACTCGATTGTACCGTTCTCCACGGCTGAGCGAGACTACCGACTGTTGTATGCGGCTGGGGCCGATGTCCGGTTGATCAGCTATCCGACCACCCACAAGATCCACCCGCAGATGCTTCGGGACGTGAACCGTTGGATCATGGGAGGGGTGACCGCCGGTATCGGGCTCCTCCTCCGCAACCACTGACGTGATCCAGAGCCCTCCCTCTCCTGCGCCCGGCCGGTCTGCGACTGGCCGGGCGTCTTCGTCTGATCCCTGAATCCGCCATTCCGACCCCGGAGGGGTCGCAGCGATTAGCCGGTGGTCGAGCGCAGCTCTACCACCGGCGGCGGTGGCAACCACCACGACCCCAGCAGGGTCATCTGCGGGCCAGTCAATGCGAGTGCGTCGTGCCATTCGTCGAGTGGGTCGGGATCGGTGGCTGCCCGTTTGTGTCGCCCTCTGCCGGTCCTCCGTTTCCTGCCCGAACCGGATACCAGTCCTTCACCCGCTGGACGGCGGTGAAGAAGACCGGGGTGAGGAAGATCCCGAACGCGGTCACCCCGATCATCCCGGCGAACACTGCTGTTCCCAGAGCCTGCCGCATTTCCGCCCCGGCTCCCTCCGCCAGGATCAGTGGAAGAACTCCGATGATAAACGCCACCGAAGTCATTACGATCGGCCGGAGTCGGAGTTGGCACGCCTCCAGAGCTGCGGTCCAGGCATCCGCGCCGTCTTCCCGCTGCTGCTTGGCAAACTCGACGATCAGAATCGCGTTCTTGCACGCAAGCCCAACCAGAACCACGAACCCGATCTGGGTGAAGATGTTAATATCCTGGCCAGCGAGTCGGACCCCGATCACCGCACTGAGCAGGCACATCGGAACGACCAGGATCACGGCCAGTGGCAACGCCCAGCTTTCGTATTGAGCCGCCAGGACGAGGAAAACAAGTACGACCGATAAGATGAACGCCCGGGCTGCGGTATCCTTCGTCTGGAGTTGGAGGAGTGCCAACTCCGTCCATTCCGATCGCATGGTCTCGGGAACCTCTTCGGCCGTTATCCGTTCCATCGCCTCGATGGCCTGACCGGAACTCACCCCCAGCGCGGGCGAGGCGTTCACCGCCACCGCCGGGTACAGGTTGTATCGCTGGACCATCACTGGTCCGGTTGTCTCGGTGTTCTTCAAGAATTCCTTGATAGGGACCATATCCCCCCGGCTGCTTTTCACCTTCAATCGGAGAACGTCCGCGACGGTCTGGCGGAATGCGGCTTCAGCTTGAACATTCACCTGCCAGGTACGGCCGAATCGGTTGAAATCGTTCACGTAGAAAGATCCCAGGTACACCTGGAGGGCGTTGATGATCTCCCCGACAGGAACCCCACGGGTCTGGGCGGCCACCCGGTTGATATCCAAAAACAGCCACGGGGTATCGGCGCGGAACCCGGTAAAGGTATCCCGCAGTTGAGCGTTCTTGCCTCCGGACTCCACGACATGGCTACCCGCCTCTTCCAGGTCGGTGCCCCCAACCCCACTGGGGTCGAGAACCACCAGTTTGAACCCTCCGGCGGTCCCCAACCCATCCACGGGCGGGGCTCCAAACACATTGACCACCGCGCCAGGAACCTGATCGTTGAACGACTCCTGGAGCTGAGCGGCGATCGCGTCGGCGTGTCGATCCAGGGCGTGGCGGTCCGGGAAGGAGTCGAGGATGATGTACAACGTGCCGAAGTTCGGAGCGTTCGAGCCGAGCAGGACCGACTGTCCGGAGGCGGTCAGTGTGTGGCTCACCCCGGGCGTTCCGCGAGCGATCTCGTCCAGTTTTCGCATCAACTGGTTCGTCCGATCCACTGACGCTGCGTCCGGGAGTTGCACGTTGACCAGCAGATAACCCTTGTCCTGCTGGGGTATGAAGCCCGTCGGAGTGGTGGTCATCGTGTAGTAGGTCAGGTACAAGAGCCCCCCGTAGCCAAGCAGGACCAATAGACTCAGTCGGAGAGTGATCTTGACCGCCCGGATATACCCGGAGGTGAACGCATCAAACCCGACGTTAAACCCGGCGAAGGCCCATCCCAGTGCCCGGTTCAGGATGATCCGAACCATGTATCCCACCGCGCCACCGGCCGCGCCGGCGACCACCGGGAAGAGCCAGCGTGTGGGGGGGGCGAGTAATCCTTGCCACTGCGGCAGGAGATTCACGACCACCTGGCCGATCGGCTCAGTCAAGAAGAAGTAAGCCAGAGCAGCCCCGAGAAGCGGGAACGCGATCCGGGGGAGCGGTTCCTTGTCCTCCCCAGCTGCCTTCGGCTTCAGAAGTAGAGCACACAGGGCGGGACTGAGCGTCAGGGAGTTGAACGCCGAAATCAGCGTACTCACCGCAATGGTGACTGCAAACTGGCGGTAGAATTGCCCCACAATCCCGCTGATGAAAACGCACGGCACGAACACCGCCGTGAGGACCAATCCGACCGCCACAACCGGACCGGCGACCTGATCCATCGCCTTGGCCGTCGCCAGTCGTGGGGTCAACCCCGCCTCGATGTGGTGCTGGACCGCCTCAACGACGACGATCGCATCGTCGACCACGATGCCGACCGCCAGAACCAATCCGAACAGGGTCAGGTTGTTGATCGAATAGCCGAGTACAATCATGGCTGCGAACGTCCCAACAATCGCGACGGGGACCGCAGCCAGCGGGATGATTGCGGCCCGCCACGATTGCAGGAAAACCAGCATCACCACCGCCACCAAGATCACTGCGTCGCGAAGTGTCTTGAAGACTTCCCCGATCGATTCCTGAATGAAAGGAGTGGTGTCGTAGACGATGGTGGCCTCGATACCCTCGGGGAATCTCTGCTTGAGATCATTCAGCCTGTCTTTGACCCGGCGGGCGGTCTCCAGCGCGTTCGACCCAGGGAGTTGGTACACCGAGAGCGCGACCGACGGCTTTCCATCTAGTGTACACGTTTGATCATATGATAAAGATCCTAACTCCGACCGGGACACATCCTTCACGCGGACCACCCGACCACTGTCGTCCGATTTGAGCACCATTTCGCTGAACTGTTCCGGAACGGCCAGTCGGCCGAGGGTGTTGATCGTGTACTGAAACGCCTGGCCGGTCGGGGCGGGAGGTTGGCCAACCTGGCCGGCAGGAACCTGGGCATTCTGCTGCTCAATCGCGGTCACCACATCAGACCCGGACAGCCCTCGGCTGGCCAACTTCTCCGGATCCAGCCACAACCGCATCGAGTAATCACGCTGGCCAAGGAATGTGATATCCCCCACTCCCGAGAGCCGCGCCAACTCGTCCCGCAGGTAGATCGTGGCGTAATTACTCAAATAGAGATTGTCGCGGGTTCCATCCGGGCTGAATAAGTTGATGATCATCAACTGGCTCGGAGATTTCTTCTTGACCGTCACCCCCCTTCGCTTGACGAGATCCGGGAGAACCGGCTGGGCCAGATTCACCCGATTCTGGACGAGCACCTGGGCAACATTTAAATCGATACCTGGCTTGAAAGTCACCGTCAGAGTATACGTCCCGTCGTTGGTACATTGCGAGGACATATAGAGCATGTCCTCGACCCCGTTCACCTGCTGCTCGATCGGAGCGGCCACCGTGTCCGCCACCACCCTCGCGTTCGCTCCAGGGTAGACGGTGTACACCTCCACCGTGGGTGGAGTGATCTCCGGGTACTGGGCAACAGGGAGCGAACTGACCGACACCCCCCCCGCCAGGGTGATGATGATGGACAGTACCGTGGCAAAGATCGGTCGATCGATGAAAAAGCGGGTAAACATATATTAGAATGTGAGGGTGGTTAGTGGTTGGTACACTGACGAGACCGCGATACCTCCCCAATGATCCCGACCCCGGAGGGGTTGCAGCGATTAGGGCAATCTCGCCGACCCCGGAGGGGTCGCAGCAGCGCCGTTGCGGCCACAGGGTCAAGCGGTGTTCGCGTCATCGCCTCCGTCACCGCTACCGGTGGTATCTGCGCTCAACCACCGGCTAATTGCTGCGACCCCTCCGGGGTCGTTTGGGTCAACGTGCTCACGTCATCGCCTCTCTCACCGCTACCGGTGGTATCGCTGCGCTCAGCCACCGGCTAATCTATCATGACTAAACACCAAACACCAAACACCAAACACCAAACACTAAACACTACTGTCGCCGGGTGACTTTCTTGATTCCGGTACGGGCGGCGATCAGCATCATCCAGAAGGCGGGACCGAGGAAGGCGAAGGTCAGGAGGTACAGCGCACCGTCCGTGAACCCGCGCACCCAGCGATTCTGAGCCAGGTGGCTTGTGGTGAGTTTGTCGACAAGGGTGAAGAAGATTGGTGTGAGGAAGATCCCAAAGAGTGTCACACCGGTCATTCCGCCGAGGACCGCAACCCCGAGGGCCTGCCTCATCTCCGACCCCGCACCAGTTGCGATTGCCAGCGGCAACACGCCCAGAATAAACGCCACCGATGTCATCAGAATCGGCCGGAATCGCAGGGCACACGCGTCCAATACCGCGGTCTTCAGATCGGTCCCTTTACTCCGGGCCACCCGGGCAAACTCGACGATCAGGATCGCGTTCTTGCACGCCAGTCCGATCAACACCACAAACCCGACCTGAGTAAAAATGTTCACGTCCTGTTTGCGGACCCCTGCCGCCTTGGTGAGAGCGGTCGCCCTCTTGATCGGACCGCTGTCCTGATCGAACCGCTCCGCAATCGGATTGGCCCAGTCCCCAAACCGCAGCCAGTCCGGCAAGGCCGGATTCGCGTTCCACTCCTTCAGTGTTTGGGTCACGGTGCCGGGATCGGTCACCCAAACCGCGCCCAGGGAACAGACCACGCACACCGGGACGACCAGGATGACGGCCAGCGGGAACGCCCAGCTTTCATACAGTGCGGCCAGGACCAGGAACACGAACGACACGGATAGCCCGAAGACCAGGATCGTGGTGTCGCCGCGGAAGGTGTAGACCCCGGGTATCCGAAGTTCGGACCGTCCGGCAAGTTGCTCAATAAACGAAATTTCGGTCCACTCCGCCCCCATCGAATTCGGTAATTCGTGGTCCGCAAGGGCCTCTAACGCGAGCCGAGCATCCCCGGTGCTCACCCCGGGTGCCACGTTTCCGTTGATCGCAGCAGCCGGATACATGTTGTACCGCGTGATCACCAGTGGGCTGGTCGTTTCCGAGACCTTCACCACGGCTCCGAGCGGAACCATCCCACCAGCCTGGTTTCGGACCTTCAGGCGACGGATGTCCTCCACCTCATCGCGGAATCGAAGGTCGGCCTGGACATTCACCTGCCAGGTCCGACCAAACCGATTGAAATCGTTGACATAGCGGCTGCCCATACTCGCCTGAAGGACGGTGTTGACATCCGCCAACTCCACCCCGCGTGACCGACAGGCAAACCGATCGATGTCCGCGAAGATCTGGGGCGAGTTGGTCTTGTACACTGTGAACAGCCCGGACACCTGGGGAAGGCTTCTGGTCTTCTCGATGAAATTGCTTGTCTGCGACTCCAGCATTTTCGGGCCAACGTCTCCTCGGTCCTCGATCATGAAGCGGAACCCGCCAGCACGACCCAACCCCGAGACCGCCGGGGCTCCGAAGATGGCCACCTGAGCTTCCGGGATTTCGGCTTCAATTTTGGCGACGATTTTGGTGCGGACCAAATCGGCGTACAACTCCGGGGCACGCCGATCATCAAACGTTTTAAGGATAATAAACATCGATCCAAAATTTGATCCATAGGCACTGAGAACAAACGAATTCCCAATCACGCTGTTGACGTGCTTGACAGGGCGGACCCGACGAACCCAGCGGATCCGTTCTTCTCCATCAGGGTCACCCGGTTGCGTCTTTTTCCCATCCTCCTTCTTCACCCATTCGGCCAGCCGCTCCGCTCCCTCTTCACCTTCACGGGAGGCGACCTCGATCTCGCAATCCAGGATGGCCTGGGCAATTCTGGCAATCGTCCGACCAGTTCGGTCGACAGCCGCTGAGTCCGGAAGTTGAATACTGGCGATCAGATATCCCTTGTCCTGCTGCGGGATAAACCCGGTTGGCATATAACCGTAGCCGATCACCCCAGCGGTGAGCAGTCCGACATAACCGGTCAGAGCCACAATCGGCACCCGTAGCCCAAAACGGACGATTCGGACGTAACCACGGCCAGCCAGCCCAAAGATTCGGTTGAACAATCGGAAAAACCGCTCCAACGCAGGATTCATCAGGAGCGACCCCACGACTGCTGCGGGCAGCATGACGATTGCGGGTGCGGCCCACCACTGCTCTGGCCCGAGTCGCGCCTTCCACCCCCCCAACTTCCGCGCAAGGGCAGGAACCCAATCGGCGTCGCCGGTCACCACCCCGAGGATTGGGAAGAATGCCAGATAAGCGAGATATCCCAGGCCAGCCCCAATGGCCGGGCAGAGCAGGCTCGGAAAGGGTTTTTGGCCAGTGCCTGGTCGCCTCAACAGGATGGCACACAGTGCCGGGCTGAGCGTCAGGGAATTGAACGTCGAGATGATCGTGCTGACCGCGATCGTGACGGCGAACTGCCGGAAGAACTGCCCGACAATTCCGGACAAGAACGCGCACGGGACGAACACGGCCGCCAGGACCACGCCGACCGCCAGCACCGGCCCCGCCACCTCCTCCATCGCACGGATCGTCGCGTCCCGGGGCGACAATCCCTTCTCCAATTGATGCTGGACCGCCTCGACGACGACGATCGCGTCGTCCACCACAATCCCGACGGCGAGAACGAGACCGAAGAGGGTCAGGTTGTTGATCGAGTACCCGAGCAAGGCCATCGCAGCGAACGTCCCGATGATCGCGACCGGGACCGCAGCCAGGGGGATGATCGCGGCCCGCCACGATTGGAGGAAGACGAGCACCACCAATGCCACCAATGCGATCGACTCCCACAGGGACTTGAAGACCTCGTGGATCGATTCCCTGATGAACGGAGTGGTGTCGTAGCCAATCTCGTAGATAATCCCGTCCGGGAAGTCCCGGGACATCTCGTCCATCTTCGCGACGATCTGTTCACCCGCCTCAAGGGCGTTGGCGTCTGCCAGGAGGAACACGGCCAACCCGACGGTCGGTTTGTTATCGAAGGTGTTGCTCACATCCTCGGATTTGGCCCCGAGTTCCACCCGGGCCACGTCCTTGATCTGCACCTTCTGCCCGAGCGGACCGACCTTGAGAACGATCCGCTCAAAGTCCTCGACCGTGGTCAATCGACCGACCCCCGTGATCGGAAACTGGTAGAACTGGCCAGATGCGACCGGGGGAAGGCCGATCTGCCCGGCGACAAGTGGGGTGTTCTGCTCATTGATCGCGGCCACGACGTCCGCAGCGCTGAGCCCTCGGGTGGAAAGTTTTTCCGTGTCGACCCACACCCGCATCGAGTAATCCCGCTGCCCGAAGACGAGAACATCGCTCACTCCCGGCAATCGAGACAACTCCTCCTTCAACCGAATGACCGCGTAGTTACTCAGGTAGAGTTGGTTGTAGCGTCGATCCGGAGAACTCAGCGAGAGGGTCATCAGGATCTCGGACGACCGCTTGCGGGTCGTCACGCCGGTCGCCTGGACCACATCGGGGAGTTGAGGCTGGGCCAGGGAGACCCGGTTGAGCACCCGGATTTGGGACATGTTCAGATCGGTCCCGATCTTGAACGTGACTGTCAGGGTATAGGAACCATCACTGGTACATTGCGAGGACATGTAAAGCATGTCCTCGACTCCATTCACCTGCTGTTCGATTGGGGCGGCCACCGTGTCCGCCACCACCGTTGCATTCGCGCCAGGGTAATTGCAGTCGATCTGAATCGTCGGTGGGGTGACCTGAGGATACTGGGACACCGGCAGGGTGCGGACCGCCAGAGCGCCGGCAAGTGTGATCAACACCGAGAGGACGGTGGCGAAGATCGGGCGGTCGATGAAAAAGCGAGGAGTCATCGGGTCGGCCGTCGGAATCTCGGGGAGGTCGAAAATCGTGTGGGCGACAGAAAGAGGAGGGTAAGGACCAGCGGACAAAACCCCTCTGCTGTGAGGCAGGGGGGGAGTCAAACCGCCCTCCGGCTCCCCCTTCCCTCTTAGGGATGGGGGTTGGGGGGTTAGGTTTTCTCCGGAACTCCTCACTTACCCCTTGGCAGCCGATTGTCTGGCCACTGCGGAGTCGGGCTGTGTCACCATCCGGGGTTTGACTGTTCCCCCCTTCTTGATCCGCTGTTGTCCGCTCACGACCACCCGTTCTCCTTCCTTGACACCCTTCTCGACTGCCCGCAGAGAGCCATCCTGGGGTCCAAGGGTCACCTGTCGGTATTCCGCCTCGTTCTTGGCGTTGACGACGTAGACAAACTTCTGACCCTGGTCGGAACCGATCGCCTCTTCCGGAATCATTAGCGCCTGGTGGGGCTGACCCATCGGCAACCGGACACGGACGAACATGTTGGGGGAGAGCAACCGCAGGCCGGTCCGTTCGACTGCCTGCTCGGCATCGGTGAAAGCGGCCCAGCCGACGATCGCCGAGAGTGGGCTCATTTGAAGAGTCGGATTCTCCATCTCCGCGCGGACATGGAGCGTCCCGGTGCCCGCATCGAGTTGGTTGTCCGAAAACGTGACTTTGGCGGTGAACGGGTAGCCTTCCTGATGACCGAGCCCGACCTGAACAACCAGGGTTCCCTGACTGGAGGTGGGGATCTTGCCCTCGCGGATTTTCTCGCGACGACGTTCGAGAGTCAGCTCATCAATGTCGAACCCAACGTAGATTGGATTTGGGACCACCAGGGTGGTGAGCAAGGTTCCGCTCATTCCCCCGCTCGAAGTCCCGCTTGACGCACCCGATGTGGTGCTCATTGCCCCACCCATCGCCACGACCAAATTCCCCGGGTCCACCATCCGCCGGCTCAGACGACCGGCGTAAGGAGCAATGATCTGAGTCCATTCCAGATTCTGTTCGGCAAGGGCCAGCGCTGCCTCGTAGGATGCCACGGCCGCTATCGCTGCGTCCCGGTCGGCCTCTTTCGTCTGAAGTTCCTCCCTCGCGATGGCGCTCTCTGCCAGAGACTTCCTCGCATTGACCACCAACACTTCCGCCTTGACCTTTTGGGCCTTGGCCTGCTCCAGTTGGGCCTTGGCGGTATCCCTCTGGGCCTTGTAGATCCGCGGGTCGATCTCGAAGAGCAGAGCCCCCTGGGGCACGTGTTGCCCGTCCTTGAAGTGGATCTTCATCAATTCGCCGCTCACCCGGGACCGGACCTCAAGATACTTGAACGCCTCAGTCCGGCCGGTAAAGTCCTCGACCTCCATCACCTCCCGATAGACCGGGAGAGCGACAATGACATCCGGTGCCGCCCCCTTGATGGCCGCGGCGGGGGGTCGGGCACAACCGACGAGGGAGGCGAGTATCGTGAGTGGGACGATCGCGAAGAGGCGAGAGGGCGAGCTGAAATTGCGTGCCAGAGAATGGAGAGAGTGACTCATAGCAAATCGCTCAAGCGGAGGAGCGGGAAGGCCCGTCGGTGGGTCGTGGTCGGGTTCGGTCGATGGACAGCTTGCGACACCGAATATACCCCTCGCTACCAGGGGTCTTACAACGAAGTCGCACAGCCGTCCGGGCCAACCTCGACGTGTCCAGTGCGGGTCAATGGAATCCTACAGCCACCGGGACTGGCTTGTCCAGCACCCTTTCGTCGGAGGCAGTGCGGGCTCACGCCAAGACGCTCGTGGATTCGGATGGATTGCCTATGATCGATGTGAGTCTGACCGCCGTCTCGAAGGTCTACCCGACTGGTGTTCTGGCCGTTGCAGACGTGTCGCTGCATGTGCTGGCGGGGGAGTGTGTGGCTGTTGTCGGGCCGAGCGGGGGGGGGAAGACAAGTCTCCTGCGGTTGATCGCCGGACTTGAAGACCCCACTACGGGCCGAATCTGTCTCGCTGGCCGGGACGTGGCCCAGATCCGACCGCAGGACCGGGATGTCGCAATGGTGTTCCAGACACCTGCCCTGTACCCCCAACTCACGGTTCGTGACAACCTGGCATTCAGCCTGCGGATACGGCGAACGCCCGGCAGAGATGTCGACCAGCGGGTGGGGGAAATCGCGTGTCCGTTGGGACTGGCGGAACTTCTGGACCGCCGCCCCAACCAACTCTCCGGGGGGCAACGACAGCGGGTCGCACTTGGCCGGGCGCTCGTGCGGCGGCCTGCGGTGCTCTTGCTTGATGAGCCCCTGTCCCACCTCGACACTCCACTCCGGGCCGCCATTCGGGATGAGATCACCCGGACGCGAAAGCAGTTCGGTATGACCGCCCTTTGGGTCACGCACGACCCGGTCGAGGCCACCGAGGCCGCCGACCGGGTGATCGAGATGCGCGACGGACGGGTGGTCGCGGTTCCGGTCATTGGCGAGTCGGAAACGTGATCAACTCCTGGCCGGATCAGTGGCGTTTCAGAATGGCCCGCAGATTAAGGCAGACGCCAGGAACTGACCGACCACGATCATGGGGGGTGCCACGGGTGGCTTGCCCGCCCGTGTGACGCCATAACGGGCGGACAAGCCGCCCGTG
>PLDW01000079.1 GCA_003136315.1 Gemmataceae bacterium
TGCTGCATGTTGTGGGTGACGATGACAATCGTGTATTCCTGCTTCAGGTCGAATATTAGATCCTCGACTGCCTGTGTCGATTTTGGGTCCAGCGCACTGGCGGGTTCATCCATCAGGAGCACTTCCGGGTCGGTCGCCAGGGCGCGGGCGATGCACAGTCGCTGTTGCTGACCACCAGAGAGTTCAAGGGCGCTGGTGGTGAGTCGGTCCTTGACTTCCTGCCACAACGCAGCCTGTTTCAGACACCGCTCAACCAAGTAGTCCAACCGGGCTCGGTCCCGCACACCAGAGACCCGCGGGCCGTACACGACATTCTCGTAGATCGATTTCGGGAACGGGTTGGATTTCTGGAACACCATCCCGACCCGTCGGCGAAGGTTGACCAGATTCACGTCTGGGGCATACACGTCTTTCCCATCAAGCAGGATCTGGCCAGTATGCCGGGTCCCATCGATCAGGTCATTCATCCGGTTGAGCATCCGTAGCAAGGTGCTCTTGCCGCACCCGCTCGGGCCGATAAACGCAGCGACCGACCGCTCGGGGACGGTCAGGCTAATGTCAGAGAGGGCCAGCTTCGGGCCATACCAGAAGTTGACTCGGTTGACGGTCAACTTGGTGGTCCCCTCGGCTGGGGGGCTGAACCCACTCTGACCCCCGGAGGTCGTCCGTGTACCGATGATGTCCGAAAACAGCCGGGTCACTGGTCACTCCGGGGACGAAAGAACACACTTGATCGCTGCAATAACGATTTTGTATCCGAGGATTGTGAGGATTTCGAGAAGCCATGAAGAAGGCCTCGGGTCGGTCATCATCGGCGGCCAAAGAATCGGACCAACCGCCGACCGGCACAGGCAGACACAACCGAATTCCCCAACCCCCTTCCATGCCCCTCTCCAGCCGTGAGTGGAGTTCTGTCCGGTGAGCCTACACAAGGCTCCCCGCTGGGGGAGGCACCCCGTCCTGGCTGACCTGGACTGTATCACGGGGTTCCAACCGACTCCCCTGGAGCTGTCGGAACGTGGGTTCGTCGATCGGCACGAACCGGACATGGTCGCCCACCCGGAGCGGAAAGAACCCCACGGCCACATCGACGATCACGAGCGGGGTCCGGCCAATCAGATTCCACCCCCCAGGCCGGGGGAGTGGATAAATTCCGGTTTGCCGGCCGGTGAGTCCGACGCTCCCGGGTTCAACCTGAACTCGGGGCGAGTGCAACCGCCCCACTCCAGACAGTTCGGCGGGCAAGTACCCCAGGTAGGGAAAGCCAGGGACGAACCCGATGGCGTGAACCGTGTATTCAATCCCAGAGTGCAGGCGTATGATATCGTCGGGCGATAAACCTGTGTGAGCACAGACACGAGCCATATCCTGTTCCAGGGCATAACAGACGGGGATGTGAAAGGATCGAGGGTGTCCGGGGTCCAAATAGTCGAACTTGCCCGGGTTCAGGGCGGTCTCCCTCAACCAGGCCAGGACGTCCACCGTCCGAATTGCGTCGGGGTCGAAGAACACCCCAACACTCGCATAGGCCGGCACGACATCCTGGAGCCACTGTGGGTTCGCCTCCCGGACCGCAGCCACAAATCGGATCGCAGCCAACTCGTTTGGAAGGTACACTAAGATTGCCTGGTCGCCGAGAGGGACGAGGGTCATAACGCAACGGGGTTGCAGGGTGAATCGAGTAGGATGAAGTACGGACCCAATCCCGTGTTGGCTGGAGGCCCGCCCCCGGAGACTCGCCCGGGGAGCAGAGACAGCCCGGCCGCAGATTGGGAAACCCGGGAACCCTGTGGTACAAGGGCAGGCCAGGTTTGAGATTTCTGCTGCTCTGGCATCCCCCCGGATGAAATCCCCACCCCCCGGAGTCGTCTTCCTTGGCGATGGGACCGGAACAACTGGCAGACCTGGTGGACCGGTACGCGGCGGCACTTGTGCTGTACGCGCGGCAGTGGTGCGCTTCGCCGGAAGACGTTGTCCAGACTGCATTCCTGAAACTGGTCCGGCTTCGCACACCCCCGGATAACGTGTTACCCTGGCTGTATCGGGTGGTCCGCAACGGGGCAATCGATGCCTCACGGGCCGCCCGTCGGCGGAACAAGTACGAAGCTGCCGCCGCCGACCAGGCCCCCCGCTGGTTCTGCCCGTCCGACGACCCGACCGGGCTCGATGCCCGTACTGCCTCTGCCGCCCTCGCCACACTCCCGGCGGAGACCAGGGAGATCATCGTCGCCCACCTCTGGGGTGGGTTGACCTTTGAGCAGATCGCCCAAACAGTCGGGTCGTCCGCCGCCACCTGTTACCGCCGGTATGCGGCCGGGTTGAACGTCCTTCGCCATCAGTTAGGTGCCGTATGTCCCGCGACCCTGACCCAGTAAGCTTGCCACCGCCCGGGCGACCGGACCCACTGGCCAGCGCTCTTCGTCGACTGGAGCCGACCCCGGCGGAACTGCGCCGGGACCGGCTGATGTTTTCGGCCGGGGCGCAGTCGCGGACCTCGGTCATCCGGCTGTGGCAATTGACCGCCGGATTTATGGCTGCGGTCGGCTTCGCGGCCGGACTGTACTCCCGCTCATCATCTGGGGTCGATCGTGTGGTGTACATCGACCGCGATTCCGGCCACGCCACACCCACCGCCCTCCCGGGCTTGGGGGAAGTGACCATCACTGCCCCTCTCAGCCAGGATCCGACCCCTGCGGCCCCGATACAGCCTCTTCCGGGTTCTGAGGCTCCAGACACCACTGCGGGCACGAACTTGGCCGAGTACCTCCAGATCCGCAACGCTGTCCTCCTCGGGGGTGTTGGGGCTCTCCCCGACCCCGGGCCACAACCGCCGCCCTTGCCGCCAGCACACGATCCATTCGTGGAGTGATTCTCATGATCCGGCTCCTCGGCTGTACACTCACAATCCTCACCGCTGTGTCAGTGGGCAGCCAGCCTGTCGCCAAGCCAGCCGACCCACCCACCAAGGACGCCCGCCCCGGCACGGTGGCTCCACCCCCGAAACCGTATGTCATTACTCTGACGGCATCTCCGGCTGCGGCTCCGGTTCCAGCACTCCGCTACGAGTTGATCGCCCGGCAGCGAGAACGGACCCCAGGTAACGCTGCGCTGCATTACCAGCGAGCGTATCAGCTTCGCCCAACCTGGCCACGCAATCTCGCCGAGTCCCAGCGCCAGGAGGAGATGATCTCGAAGTGGGAACAGGCATCGACCGACCAGTTTCCGGCAGCCGAGGTCAAGAAATTCCTTCTCGGCTACGCCAACGCATTCAAGGCCCTGGACATTGCTGCCCGTTGCAACCACTGCGACTGGGAACTCGATATCAACCTGACTCCCGATGGGATCGGAACGATGCTCCCCGAGGTTCAATCTCAGCGCGAGTTGGCCCGGTTCCAGAAACTCCGGATCGAGGCTGATCTTGTTGAAAACGACTTCCAGGCCGCCAGCCGTGACCTCATGACAGGGTTTCGACAGGCGAAGGATGTCGCTGAGGGGCCGACTCTGATCCGCATGCTCGTCGGGATTGCCCTGGCTGCGGTCTATACCGGTGAGCTGGACAGGTGGGTCGGTCGGCCCAACTCTCCCAATCTGTACTGGGCGCTCACGACCCTGCCACACCCGTTAATCGACCCCCGCCCGGCAAGCATCGGCGAGGGGCAGTTCGTGGAGGCTCTGTTTCCGGAGATCCAGGCGCTGGAAAAAGGCCCGGTCTCGCCCGAGCGGGCGAATATGGCGCTGGAACGTGCATTCGACACACTCCGCCAGTTCCCCAACACCGACGAGCCGAGCGGTCTGGGAACGTTTGCCGGTAAGGTGGGTCTGGCAGCCTACATTGCCCTCCAGTATCCGGAGGCGAAGAAACAACTCATCGCACTGGGGCGGCCAGCAGCCGAGGTCGACAAAATGCCCCCGGCCCAGGTGGTCGTCCTCCGGGCCTATGGGGTCTACCGGGCCATGTACGACGACTGGCTGAAGTGTTTCAGCCTCCCCTATCCCCAGGCGGTGGCCGAGCAGGCGCGGGCGAGTGAGCGTGCCGCGAAATTGGTCAAGGCGAACGAAACGGACGTGATGATCCGGCTGTTCTCGCTCACCCAGCCAGCCTTCGCGAAAGTGACCTCCGCACACGCCCGCACCGAACGCCGACTGACAGGGTTGCGGGTGATCGAGGCAATCCGGATGCACGCCGCGGCCAACGGAGGCCAACCGCCGAAGCAACTTGCCGAGATCACGCTAGTCCCGGTGCCGGACGACCCAAATACGGGCAAGCCCTTCGAGTACTCGGCCGACGGAACCACCTTCAAACTCATGGCCCCTGCCCCAGCCGGCGAGTTGCCCCACGTCGCCAACAGCTTCCAGTATGTGATCACGCTCCGCGGACCGAACTGAGCGATCCAGGCCCCCTCATACAGGAAGCAGCAGAGGCTGTCTCAATCCCGAAGCAAGCGTCGGTCTAACGGGAGGGCGAGGCTCTTGCCGAGCGTAAAGGTAATAGGCTCGGCAGGAGCCTCGCCCTCCCATTTGCATGTCTGAGCCTCTTTTCCATAGATGCGACAGAGGCTGTCTCAATCCCGAAGCAAGCGTCGGTCTAACGGGAGGGCGAGGCTCCTGCCGAGCGTAAAGGTGATAGGCTCGGCAGGAGCCTCGCCCTCCCATTTGCATGTCTGAACCTCTTTTCCATAGATGCGACAGCCTCTGCCGGGTGCCATGCCCACGGCTTTGCGTGGGCATGAATGCACCGTGACGAATCAGGAACTTCCCAGGCACTGGCAACGATACCAGATCGATCCACCGTGGCCCAAAACGGATTGCCGAATCATCCGCCGACCTTCCCCAAATCCCATCCTCCGCTTTCGCACTCAACCGGCGACGTACAGGATTATTGTGAAGCTACTCGATCTGCCTGAGGGCTGCCTACATGCCCACGCAAAGCCGTGGGCGTGGCTCCCCGGCGGAGCAATTCTGCCCAACGGGATCGGGTCAGGCATGGCCCACTTGACGATCCCAGCCGGATCGATCGCGGATATTCACTTGGGCGTAAGCGGTCGGGCTCGAAGCCTCGAAGAGGCAGCAGAGAGTAGCCCAGGGCGTCAGCCCTGGGAGCCTAGCCATGCGGTGCAACGCCAGCCCTGCCCAGGACTTACGCCCTGGACTACTGTTCGACGTCCCTTCGGGACTCAACACCTCGGCTTTGAGGCGAGCCCGACCGGTTCCACCTTATTCACTTGCCGGATTGTCGAGATTTCACTGCCACCCAGTTGTTATCCGTGTCCAATACGGCAAGGTAATGATGCTCCCATTTGCCGGTCTTCATCCGAAACCGACAGGTCAACCAGGGTGTGCCGTACTCGTCGATGCGGTGGATACGCACCGACAGACCCCTGGCGATGACCCGTTTGTAGACCTGCACTGTCTCTCGGTGGATGGAGTATCCTGGAACACCTTCACCCGGGATTCCAGTGATTCTGATCCTGTCCCCCACTTTCAGTTGGCTCGCCTTCACTGACCGCCCCGGAAATTGTCACCTGTCCCATCCAACCCAATGATACCCGGCTAAAGGGCACGCAGATAGGGGCAGTCCCACGGAGTGGGCAACGGGGTTGCCTACTTGGTGTGGATCAACGGAGGAGGAGGAATCGGGGAGTGGAGTTTTGTCGCTTCGCGAATTCGGGCAGTCGCAAGCGTCAAAAAGCGGTGAGATCACGACCACACAGTTTCGGGGGTGGACCCAGCGCCACGCCCCGAGGTCGACTGCCATCAGCACGGCCGCAGCAGTGGTGAACCTCATCTCCTTTGGTCCTCGGAGCCCGAGCGATTGGTTCACTAAGGGGGAACTTCCGCGATCGTTCCATCCGAGATTCCCTTCCTCACTGTCGGGAAAAATCATGGCTTGATCTCGCGGGAGAATGTATCATGAGCGTGTCTTCGGCCTGCCCACTGCCGAGGTTTACGATGACCGCTACTGGCACGATCACGCGGCTGCTCAACGCGGCCGACGCCCAGGATTCTCAAGCGGCCGACGAACTTTATCGCCTCGTCAAGGACGACCTCCAACGAATCGCCCGACAGCGCAAGCGGGTTGTTGGCGTCGAGATCGGGCTTGACGCCGTTGTGGCTCAAGCGGGAATTGAAGGAGTACAACCTTGACGCCTGAACTCTGGAAGAAGGTGAAGGCCACCCTGGGCCTTCTGGACTCGCTGCCGGCTGATCGTCGCGAGGCGGAGTTGGACCGCCTGCGGCAGGACGAGCCGGAACTGGCTGCCGAGGTGGTCAGTCTGCTCCAGCCGCGGACAACGCCCGCCGGGCGTGACCCGGAGCAGACGACACCCGGGGGCCACGAGGTGGTCGGTCCAGAAAAAACGCATGTACAACCCGAGGGGAACCTGGACCACGTCATGGCCAGGGTCTCAGCAGCCGTTTCGCTTGGGGACCCGTCTGCCGACCCTGACTCGGTTCCTCCGGATGTGCCCGGCTGCCAGTTCGACGGCGGGGAGGAGAATATCCGCTATGGTGGGATGGGTGTTGTCTACTTCGGCACTGAGCGGGAGTTGCGGCGACCAGTGGCCGTCAAGGTACTCCGCAGAAGGCTGGCGGCCGACCCGGTGCTGGTGGCTCGGTTTCGTGACGAGTCCCTCATCGCGGCCCAGCTTCAACACCCGGGTATCGTCCCGGTCTACGCGATCGGCCGGTTGGCCGACGGGCGGCCGTACTGCACGATGAAACTGGTTCGAGGCGAGACCTTCTCGGATGTGTTGAAGCGTCGACCGACCCCGCTGACCGACCTGATCCCGAGCCTGGCGATCTTCCGTCGGGTGTGCGAAGCCCTCGGCTACGCCCACGGGAAGCGGATCATCCACCGCGACCTGAAGCCGAGCAACGTCATGATCGGGGCTCACGGCGAAGTCCTCCTGGTGGACTGGGGTCTGGCGAAGAAACTGGGTGATCGGCACGCCACCGAGCAGACACCCGAGCCGCGCTCCCGTGCGGTGGTGGTGGACACGCGGACGGGCGGACTGGAGACACAGTCGGGTCTCGGGTCACTGCCGTATCTGGCCCCCGAGCAGGCGACCGGGCGGATGGACGAAGTGGATGAGCGGAGCGACGTGTTCGGGCTGGGTGCGATTCTGTGCGTCATCCTGACCGGGCAGCCCCCGTACATCGGCCCGACCGAGGGGGCCATCGAGCGCAAAACCCTCCGGGGTGACCTGGAAGAAGCTTACGACAGGCTCGATGGTTGCGGTGCGGACCCCGAACTGAGGGGGCTGGCCAAGCGTTGCCTGGCAAAGGATCGGTCCGATCGCCCGGCCGATGGATCCATTGTTGCCAACTTGGTCGCCACATACGTCTTTGGGGTCGAGGAGCGGCTTCGGCAGGAAGAGCTTGAACGTAAGGCAGCCGAAGTGCGCGTCATGGAGGAACAGAAACGCCGATTGATCGAGCGTCAAAAGCGGAAGATGACACTCATCCTTTCCATCGCAATGTTATTGGTCTTACTCGGTGGAGTAGTGAGTACAACTCTAGCGTTATTCCGCGCGTGGCATCAAACGACAGAAGCGGAGTTAGCGAAAGCAGACGAACAGAAACAAAAGGAGATCGCGGAGACAAAGGAAAGAGAAGCGCGTGCATCTGCCGAGGAGGAACGGAAAGCAAAAGAGCGAGAGAAAGAACAAAGAGACTTTGCTGATAAGCAGCGAAAACTTGCGGAGAAATTTGCACTTGATGCTGATCATGCTCGAGATACTGCCCAGCGGCAGATAGTTCAACTCGACTTGGCGACAGGCGCTGGCCATACCGATCGGAGAGAGTATGACCGTGCATTGCACTGGTTAACAAAGGCTTGGTTAGATGATCTAGCGCGCATCAGGTTGAAATCAGCCCAAGATTTGGATCCAGATACAGTCTCTGAACACCGCATGCGTGTGGGAAGCGCAATTCAGAAGTTGCCGCAGCTTGTCGGGTTCTGTCCACACGAAGGGCCTGTACTCGACGCCGACTCCAGCCCAGATGGAGTACTGGTCGCCACGATAGTGGGGATTGAAAAACTCCAACAAGTTATGCCCTTCGCTCAAAAACGCGAGAGCATCGTCCGGGTATGGGATGCCACGAAGTGCGAACTTGCATATCAACCCCTTCGGCATGAAGGCCCAGTCACCTCTGTCGTGTTTTCAGAAGCGGGTGATCATATTGCTACTTCGTCGACCGACGGCGCAGCCAGACTCTGGGACGCGAAGTCAGGAAAACTATTGTACTTTTATAATCACAAATGTCCCATCTCCAAAGTCGCATTTAGCCCAGATGGGAAAACCATTGCCTCTGCGGCAGGCGACAAAGTGTTTCGGTGGAGTACAACTACTGGCGAAGCGGTCGGAGAACCGATACTCGTCGGCGCAAGCGTTCTCTACGTTGCTTACAGCCCTGAAGGGCGCAAGCTCGTCACCGGGACAGCCGGGGAAAGTGGGACTACCCAAGTTTGGGATTCCGAAACCGGGAAGCCACTAAGCGAACCCCTTCCTGGCCCTCGTATCAAACCTGAATCGATCCTTGCGTCGAGGGAAAATTCTGGTGTCATTACTTATATTGAGGAACGCCGATGGCCGAAATTTAGTTCCGATGGCGCAACCCTGGCAACCGCCGATGGGCGTTCGGTTCATCTCTGGACGAAAGACGGAGTCAAGAAATTTGAATTGCCTGATGAAAAGGACATAAAACAGATAAGCACTGCTTTCACTCCTGACGGTAGGTATTTGTGTTACACATATCGTCCCGATCCTAGTGATGGTGACCGTCATCCAGGTAATGGTGTCTACTTATACGACCTCAAGACAGGCAAGACCCGAAGAACACACGGAGCTAGCAGGTGGACAAATGGGCTAGCAGTCTGTCCGAACAGGAATGTTGCAGCTGTGCCAATTAGCGTTGGCAATGTGGAAATATTCGATCTGATTAATCTGACAAATTCAAGAGAGACACTTTGGCATCAGAATGAAGTTTCGCAAATTCAGTTCACGCGGAATGGCCGAAGATTGCTCGTTGCGACGGTTGATGGGGTGGTCCGCGTGTGGGGAATACCAGGGCCGGAAGGTTCTCAAGATGAATACAACCATGATTGCGGTCAAGCGCACCAGTTGCGGTATAGAACGAGGAGATTGAGCCCGGATGGTAAATGGGAAGCGAGCCTGGAAGAGGACGGATGGCGCATCGGCAAAATCGGGGAAAAGACATACCTGATTCCAAATAGTCAGAATGCGGAAGTGATTTTCTCACCAGACGGACAACACTTTGTTCTGCGGAAATTCAGTCCCCACGAGCAACTATCGAGTTGGCGTTTTGGAGATGCAGGGGTAATTGCGCTCGGCAGTGCGAAAGACCCGGAACTGATATTTGGTTTGGCGTTCAGTGGAAACGGTCGAAGACTCGCAGCCTCTCAGCAAACGGTTGGTTTTAAAGCTGACGGACTTTCTAACGCAGATATCTTGCGGGTATGGGATTTCCCCTCTCTCCAAAAGGTCTTCGACCCGGTCGATATGCAACTTCTTGCCGGCGGTGTGGCTCTTAATCATGACGGAAGCCTTCTCGCCGCAGGGCGGTCAGGGACTACCGAGATCCCTTGCTGGGATCTGCGAACAGGCGAGCGACTGCTTGGTGCCCGTCCCCGTCCCGGAAACGCCCATCTCATAACGTTTTCTCCATTAGATGACCGTTTACTTGTTCCCATGAGCTATGGTAGCGCTCAGCAATGGAATCCGCGGACTGGAACAGCGATTGGAGGGATTCTGAGTCTCACTCCAGAATCCCCTGTTGCCTACTCGCCAGATCAAAAGCGGATCGCATGTTTAATTAGTCATACGGTCTCAGTTGCACCCGTGAAATACCGCGCTTTTATTGTCGTTTATTCTGCGGACACGGGTGAACTTCTCGCCAGTCAACCGCGTTACCTCAACCTGGACTGGACATCGCCTTTTAGGGTGAAAGTATGGTTTAGTAAGAATGGCGATCGTGTAATCGTACATATGCCAGGAACGACTTATACGGAGGTCTGGCGTTTGCCCGAGTTTCCTGGGCCGGTAGACCAACTTCCAGCACTGGTCCGACTTTTGACTGGACAGAGCGAACGCCCTCCTCAAATCGGGTTAGTACCCCTTGATGCCGGCGAACTAAGCCGGAACTCCAAAGACTATCGTCGGGCATTTCGAGCGTGGAAGGGTCTACACGAATGATTGCACCGGGTCGCTGTGACAGTGCCGATCAAAATACTTGGACCAACGCACCGGTCGTTTACGGATGGTCTGGTGAGCCGGGTGATGCGAGACGCGAGACGGCCCCCGCTGTGGGGGTCGGCGGGTCCGCAAGACCTGCTCATAGGAGAACCGACCATGATCGACGCGACCAAGGATGCCCCAAATGTGCCCAAATCGCGAGAAAAAGGACACTTCTCGCTCGACGCGACAAGATCTTGTGCCGATGGGTTCCATCTCCCTCGTTCCCACGCTCCGCGTGGGAATGCCGTCTTCGACGCTCCGCGTCCTGGCCTGAACGGGACGGACGCTGCACCCGAGATACGATCGGCGTCGTCCCCGGCGTGTTGGCCCACCCCGCAGAGCGGGGAAAGACCGGTTCCCACGCGGAGCGTGGGAACCAGGGGTGAGGATGCCCCAAATGTGCCCAAATCGCGAGAAAAAGCTTGTAATATCCAAGTGAAGATAGATCATTCGTTTGTCTTTACTGCTAAGATGTTAGTTAAAACTTCTTTGCGATAAAGACACTCAACCTGATAATCTTCACCAGTGAAGTGTTGGGGCTTTTCACTGGAGTCAGACGCATGGGAGAGATCACACCGCCCCACAACCACCTCACCAGCAAACTCCAGCCCGAGCTGTTCAGTCTGGGTCGCCGATAAGGATGAAGGCGGCCCAATAGCGCGGGTGGGCGAACGGCTTGTCCCCCTTCGCCTCTGGAGCCGGGGCGGCTGGGACGATCAGCTTCAGGGCCGGTTCCCCAGCCCCGCGGGGTACCCCGTTGGTCAGCTCCCCAAGCAGTTTCCCCACCTCCTCGGTGGTCAGGGCTCGAAGCCATTGCTTCGCCTCTTGCAAAGCGGCCGCCTTCGCGAGCGGTTTCTCCAATCCGGGGCGCTTGCCGAGTAGGTTGCGATAGAACCGGTCCATCAAGAGCGCGGTGGCCGCATCGTCCACCTTCCACAGGCTCAGACACACCGCCCGGCTCCCGGCCGTCAGGAATGCTTGCGCGAACCCGAGCAGGCCGTCCCCTCCGCCAGATCGGCCCAGGGCCGTCTCGCATGCCGAGAGGGTGACCAGATCGGCCTCCAGTTTCCAGAGATCGAGCACCTCCCGGGCCGACAACATCCCGTACTGCAGCGGAGTATCTGGCCGCAGCAGGGCTGTTCCCGTCGTCCCAGACGGGCTCAGGATCAATCGCGACTCCAGCGCCTTGACATGGTTCGCCTCCCCGTGGGTGGCGAAATGCAGGTATCGGAACTCCTTCAGTTGATCGCGGACCCTGAGAGCGTCGAGTGCCGATGCAGTGGCCCCCGCACCCGTCAGAGGGGTGACCTTGTCCGGGCCGAATAGGGCCTTCAGCCGGGCCAGTTCGACGCGTGTCCCCGGGAGTTCTTTCCACCCCCCACCCCTGAGAGCAGTCAAGGTCGAATTCACCTTTCGCATTGTTGCGATGGCGACAGGGGCCGGCTCCCCGTCCAGGACCACCCCTAATCGACCGGTGCCAACCTCTCGATCATTCACCTTACCGTCTCGCCACATCAGCAATCGCACTGACTTCTCGTTCTTGTTCGCACCGATCGCGGCCTGGAGGTCGTCGGCAGATCTGAGGTCGGTCCCAGCGTACTTGAGCAGGACATCCCCCGGAGCAACCCGCGCGGTGGCCGCGACCCCTCCCGGTACGACTTGGGTCACGAGCAACCCACCGGGGGGTAGCGGGGAAAGGGCCGGCGATCGGATAGTGTCGACCGCGATGGTCGGGTCACCAAGGGCAAGAACCCGGTCCCCGGCCGGCTTTGGCCGGTTCCCGACTCGGGCGAGAAAGGTACCGGACGGGACATAGCTGATCCGGTACTTGTCAGTAATCACATCGAATGGAACCCCGGCCAGCGCCCCCACCGGCATCAGATAGAGACGGGTGACTCCGGTCAGATGCTTCTCCAGAGGGGCAATCCGTTGGGCATGGAGTTGCCGGCTCAGGGAGGTCACACTGGCGGGGGAGGCCGGTGCTGTCGTTCCCTCACCCACCAGAGCTTGCCAGAGCCGCCGGGGCAATGTGTCATCATCCCGGGTCCAAGCCTTTTCGGTCCCACAGCCTGGGAGCCGCTCCCAGAACGGGTCACCCGCGGACCGGATGACACATCCCCAGTGCTCTTGAACCCCAACCGAACCGGCTGTCGCGTCCACCCAGGCTACCAGGGCGGTATCGGCGGGTATGGCAGCCTGCACTCGGGCGAGGGTGTCGACTTCCCGCCGACTGAGGATCACGGCCAGTTCGCACAGGCGAGCCTCCAGCGACTGCCGCTCGGCCTGGAGCTTGGCGAGCTCGCCTTTTTCCGCGTCCGTTGGCGTCGGCCGGGTGATGAGCTGAACCAGCCGAGGCTGGATCTGCCCCATCCGGGTGGCCAGTGTGGTCCGCAAGGTCTGTTCGTCGGCGGTGAGCGTGTTGCCCCGGCGCTCGGCGGCCTGTTCGGCCAGCCCCCGGGCCAGGTCCGACTCGAGAGCGGACCAGGCAAGAACGGGTTGCCGGAGTGCGGCCCTGGTCGCAGCCAGGAGGCGATACGGGGATTTGCTCGCCCCGAACACCGCTCGGTCAAGCCCCCGGTGGGCGATGACCTGGCGGGACGTCTCGTAGGCTGCGGACGCATGTACGAGAATTCGATCGGCTTCCGCGTAGTTCCCCTGAGCGGCGAGGTTGTAGGCAATGTTGGTGTAACTGGTGGCTGTGTCGGGGTGGTTGTCGCCGAGCAGTTCATGCCGGATGTCGAGGGCCTTTTGGAAGAGTTGCTGGGCTTTCGTGTGCTCTCCCTGAGCGGCCAGGTTGGAGGCAAGGTTGCTGTACGCAGTAGCGGTGTTTTGATGTTTGTCGCCGAAGAATCCTAGATAGATATCCAGCGCGTTCTGGTACAGTGGTTGGGCGTCTGCGTACCGCCCCTGGCCATTCAGGTTGTAAGCCAGATTGTTGTAGCTTCGAGCGGTTTCGAGGCTCTTGTCACCCAGCCGCTGGCGGTGGATTTTGAGGGCCTTTTGGAGAAGAGGCTGGGCGTCATCATACTTTCCCTGTGCGTCCAGGTTTGAGGCAAGATTGCTGTAGGCACTGGCAGTATCGGGGTGGTCATCGCCCAACTTGAGCCGGCGGATGTCCAGGGCCAGGTAGTGGAGCAACTGTGCGTCCGCGTACTTTCCCAGAGCGGTCAAGTTGGCGGCCAGGCTGTGGTAGCTATTGGCGATTTCGAGGTGGTCCTTGCCGAGCAGGCCGAGGCGGATGTCCAGAGCTTTCTGGAGAAGTGGCTGTGCGTCGGCGTATTTCCCCTGAGCGGTGTAATTCACAGCCAGGTTGTTGTAACTTCGGGCAGTGTCCATGTGGTGATCGCCGAGCTGCTGGCGACGGATGCCCAGGGCCTTCTGGTAGAACCGCTGTGCCTCCGCGTTGTTCCCCTGGGAGGCTAGAATGAAGGCCAGATTATTGTAGCTGTTGGCGATGTCGGGGTGATTGTCGCCGAGCCGCTGGCGACGGATGTCCAGGGCCTTCTGGAAGTAGGGCTGTGCGTCCGCGTACCTTGCCTGGCGAGCCAGGTTGGCGGCCAAGACGTTGTAACTATCGGCGGTGTCCACGTGATTCTCCCCGAAAACCTCTCGGGACCACCGGAGTCGTTCTTCTCGCAACGGCCGGGCGAGTTCGTACGCTCCCTTGTCTTCGAGTCGCTGGGCGTCCAAGTTCGCTTCTGCCGCTTTCCTCCATCCGCCCCGCTTCTCAGCCGACAGAGCCGCCACCGTCCTGAGGCCATCAATCGCCCATCTTAGGTCGACCACCTCCCAGTGGTCTTCCTGTTGCAACCGGACCCGCAAGGCGAGCAATTCCTCCGCAGCCTTGATGGCCTCCGGGTATCGGTCCGCCGTCTCGTGCTCGGCAGCCTGCTTCTCGAGTTCCGCTGCACGCTTCGCGTCCGCCCCGGTCAGCATCCGCTCGTATGGCGGCTTCGGATCGACCTTCGCTTTCGAGGGCTCGTCAGCCACCCCTACCATTAACGCCATGATCCCCAGCCCAATTGTCAGAGCCAGTTGCCGCACCATGATGTGCCTCCTCGTGAACGGAACGCTCAGGCATTTCCAGACTCAGTTTCGTTCGTCAACCCGGAACCCGATGGCTGCCGCCGTGTCCGCCTTGGCCCCTGCCTTCAGCCATTCCATCGCTTTGACCACCGCCGACTTCCCGGGCACGGTTGCCCCGGCCCCCCGGTCACCACCGACCACTCCCGTTGGCGACAGACCCTCCACCCATTTCCCGTCGTCCCACCACACGATTCGCGCTGGCGAGTCCGTCTTCACCCAGCCGGCCGACTTCCCGGCGAACACCTCGGCGTAAGGGGGAAGGGGGTGATCGGAGACAGCCACCGCGAACACCCACAGCCCGGTTCCATCCGTCAGACCGTAGTTCACTTCACGGAAGACTAATGGGTAGCGGGGTCGGTCGGTCAGGTGTGGTGGCTCGGCTTTGTCCTCTGGGAAGATGGGCTCGATCACACCGTCCGGGCGGAACACCACGAGATAGGCGTATGCCGGTCGGGTGAGTTCCACCTCGATCGTCACCTGATCCCCGAGGACTGCCCCGAACGAAGTCTTGCCCAGGATGCCCTTTGCCTCTCCCAGCCCCTCCCCGATTTTCGCGTAATGATTCACTGCGATCCACTTCACCCGGACCGGCTCGACTGGTGGACGGACCTCTGCCATGACGGCGGGTGAGTCGATGGGTTCTTTCGAGGGGCCGCTGGCCGTGTACTGGAACTGCTTCCAGGCAACCGTACCCCCAATTGTCACCCCGATGAGAAGGCAGAGTGAGATGGCCACGCTACAGCCAATCGTCACCGTGGGTCGGCGACGTCCCCGATCTGGCGGAGAGCGATCACCGACCGCGGGGAGTGTGGAGGTGACGGTTGTCCTTGCACCTTCTCCCGACTCGATCCGCCGCAGCTCGGCTGCCACCTCTCCCGCCGATTCCGGCCGTCTCTGCAGGTCGCCTGCAAGCATCCGCACAACGAGGGCCGACAAGGCTGGGGGCATCGTCGGGGCGAGTTCAGCCAGCGGCGGAGTGTCTGAAAGATACGGCCGCCTGCCGGACGCCATCTCGTACACCACCACCCCGAGGCTGAACAGGTCCGATCGATGATCGACCGCGAGACCGTTTGCCTGCTCGGGCGACATATAAGCCGGAGTGCCGGCGACCATTCCGGAATGGGAGAGTTGCTCAATCTCCCCGCCCCGGGCCAGCCCAAAGTCGAGCAACTTGATGTGGACCTCTCCCTCTCGATCCTCCAGCCAGATGTTGTCTGGCTTCACATCCCGGTGGGTTAACCCGGTGGCGTGGGCCGCGGCCAGCCCCTCAGCCGCCTCACGGGCGAACCGAACCACCTCGGCCGGGGTGAGTGGCAACCCGGTCCGGAGGCGTGTCCCGAGCGATTGCCCCTGGAGAAGTGGCATGTCGATGAAAGGAACCTCACCGACCTCGCCGACGTGACGGATCGGGACAATCCGAGGGTGATCGACCATCGCTGCGGCGCGGGCTTCCCGGAGGAAGCGTTTCCGGGCATGCTGTTGATGGGCGAGTTTTGGGAGCATGAGCTTCAGCGCGACTGGCCGGCGGAGCCTGGCATCCTCGGCTCGCAACACCATCCCCATCCCCCCACTTCCGAGCAGGCCAAGAACGTGGTATTGACCGAACCGGCCGAGGTCACCGGGCCGATCCGGCGGTGCCAGAAGGCCGCGCAGATCGTCGGTCGGCTCGGGTGGCGGCGGCGTGGGGTCGAATGCGACACCGTATCCGCCGGCCGTCGGAGTGTGGGCAACGGTGCCTCCCCCGGCAACGCCTGCTGCCCCAACCCACGGGCCGTTGCTCCACTCCTGGGCAATCGCGAGGTCCGGGTATCGCCTACGAAACACCTCCTCGGTCAGACTTGGGTCGCGGGCCAGGGCTGCCCGGTACTCGATCGCCACGAGCCGAATTGCCGCCTCCCGGTCGTCCCGTAGGGCCGGGTAGCGTACAAAGTAGTCCGCGGCGGCGACGCACTCACCAGCCTGAAGGCGGTAATGGAAGTCGAGAACGGCCAGTTCCACGAGGGCGGAAGGATCGGTCCTGGTGAGCCACTCATCCAGGGGAGGGCGCTCGCCTTTGCGGAGGGCATCCTCGAACTGATCGCAGAGTTTGTCCACGGTCTCGGCCTCATTCTGGCCCGGGAGAGCGTCACTCACGGCAAAACACTCGTGGGGTAGAGTCAGGTTGCCCAATCAGGAGGCTCGCGGCCCGGTATCGCGGGTGGGGGTCCACATTCAGCACCGGATCGGCGGCCGAAGTGAGCACCAGCCCGGGGAATCGCACCAGTGCAGAGAACTCCGCGACTCCTTTTTGCTCGTATCGTAACTAATCGTACCCGCGTTCCGTCTCCGACGCACGCACGAAGTCCTCGGTTCAATACGCAGCCGGAGGGCCGCTTCCGAGCGAGTCCCGGTCGTGGCTGATCGGGAGACGAACACGCGCGGGCGTTTCCCTTCTCGTCGTCTGGGGGTCGGGGCTGGGCCACAGGTCGCCACACCGTTCCATCCACGAACAGGAACGTAGCCCCTCACCGGGCGGCAATTTTTTGTGCCGGATCCCTCCCCGGGGATAAACTGGAGCGATCACGACCTGTGAGCGGAGTGACGATGACCGAGTTCGGAACGGTGACGGTCTGGCTCTACCGGTTGAAGGCCGGGGACCGAGGTAGCCCCGTCGAGAAACTCTGGAAAGCCTATTTCGGCCGCCTGGTCACACTCGCCCGCGTGTCCCTCCGTGGCCGAGCCAGGGTCATCACCGACGAAGAAGACATCGCCCTATCCGCCATCGATAGTTTCGTCCGGGCAGCAGAGGCGGACCGCTTCCCCCGACTCGCCGACCGGGACGACCTGTGGCGGGTGCTGTTCGCGATCACCGTGCGGAAGGCGGCAGACGCGGTTCAGGCCGAGGGCCGGCTGAAGCGTGGCGCTGGACGAGTTGTGTCGCTCGACTCGCCACCCGGCGACCATCCCGACCGGGAGTGGCCGGTGCCGACGGCCGACCCCGACCCCGCCGAGGCGGCTGCGGTGGCGGACGCACTCACTCACCTGCTCGGGTCGTTGCAACAGCCGATTCTGCGTCAGATCGCGGAGCTGAAGATGCAGGGATACACGAACGCGGAGATCGCCGACCGGATCGAGCGGTCGGAGCCGACGGTCGAGCGGAAACTGAAGCTGATCCGCGGGCTCTGGGCCAGGGCGGGTGGCTCGTAACAGACATCGAGTTAGCGACTCGTCCCGCCCCACATGGTGATGAAGGGCGGGGGATTCCCGAGCGTCCCTCATATAGGAACCCGTTGAGGTTGTCTCATTCCCGGAGCGATCATCGGTCTAACGGNNATAGATGCGACAGTCTCAACGGCGTCCCGTGTCAGTGTGGCAGGCCGAACAGGAAGTACGCCAGGGCGATCAGGCCGAGCGCGACCGATCCGATGGAGAGTTCACGCCACCGACCGGCCATCAGTTTCAGGATCGGGTACACCGCCAGGCCGCCCGCCAGGCCGTTGGCGATGTTGTACGTGAACGCCACCAGGACAATCGCCACCCCCGCTGGCACTGCCTCGGTCGGGTCGTCAAACTCCACCCTTCGGGCGCTGGCCAGCATCAGCCCGCCGATGGCCACCAGGGCCGGGGCATACACGAACGCCAGTTGTTGGAGGGGTTCCGCCAGGGGCAGGAAGAACAGCGATGCCACGAACAACAGCCCGGTGGTGACGGCAGCCAACCCGGTCCGCGCTCCGGCCCGCACCCCGGCGGCCGATTCGATGTACGCTCCGCTCGTCGATGTCCCGACCAGGGCCGCCCCAACGCAGGCCGCGGCGTCCACCAGCATCGGCTTGTGGGCATCCGGCAGATCCCCCCGACTGTCCAGTAGCCCTGCGGCCGCCCCGACCCCGGCGAGTGTCCCAAGGGTGTCCAAAAGGCTCATGAGCACAAGCGTCAGAAGCACCGGCAGTAACTCGACCCGAAGCACGCCTGGCACATCCAGCTTGAGTGCCACCGGGGCCAGACTGTAATCCCCGGTGAATGGCAGGGCAACCATCCGTGTCGGGGCCGCCCCAACCCCGGCCAGGTATCCGGCCAGGGCGGTGGCTGCCATCCCGATCAGGATTGCCCCCCGCACCCCCCGACACAGAAGCCCGGCCGTCACCAGGAAGCCGAACACGGCCAGTTGCACCCGGATGTCCCGGAGGTCACCGAGTTTGACCGGCACATCCGGCCGGGGCAGGGTCGGTGATGCGGGGGTGGGCATACCGGTGGTGAACGCGGTCACCAACCCGGCCTGGTAGAGTCCGAGCACCATGAGAAACAGCCCGATCCCCGCAGCGAATGCATGTTTGAGGCTGGGCGAGATGGCGGCGGACAGCCACGCCCGAACGCCGATGAGGGTGAGGGCGAGGAACAGCACCCCGGCGACGAACACGGCTCCGAGCCGTTGCTCCCAGCCGATCCCGAGCGCGGCCAGCCCGAACGCCAGGAACGCATTCTCCCCCATGTACGGAGCAACGGCGATCGGACGGTTGGCGTAGACACCCATGAGGATGGAGAAGACGGCCGCAACGACGACCGTGGCGACAGTGCTGGGTCCGACCGGCAGGCCAGCGAGTCCGAGAATGGCCGGGTTGGCGACGATGATATAGGCCATCGCGGCGAACGTGGTGGCCCCGCCGAGTACCTCGGCCCGAACCGTGGAGCCGTGGTCGGCCAACCGGAAGAACCGCCCCACCCGCCCCTCGTGACCCCGCAGCATAGCCATGACACGCCCCGTCGGTGATGAGTGGGTCCGCGGCACCAAGATGCCCGCCCGAGTTAATCTTGGGGCCAGCGGACAAAACTCTCGACAGTGAGGCAGAAGAGAATCAAACGGCCCTCCGGCTCCCCCTTCCTTCTTAGGGAAGGGGGTTGGGGGGTTAGGTTCTTCAGCGTCAGCCCGCCGTTTGGGAACCGGAATGCCGCTTTCCTCGCTCCTGATCCCGGGCCGGGCAAAGCAATACAAATCCGTATAAATACAATTTCGTATATTGACACCGAATGCCTGACCGTCGAGTCCGAGAATGGCCGGGTTAGCGACGATGATGTACGCCATCGCAGCGAACGTGGTGGCCCCGCCGAGCACCTCGTGACCCCGCGGCTCAGTCATGACTCGCCCCGTCGGTGATGAGTGGGTCCACGACACCAAGATGTCCGCCCGGGTTGGTCTTAGCGTCGGCCCGCCGTTTGGGAACCGGCAATCCGAACACAAGTCGTTGCAGAACTGAGGCGGCCGCATCTCCGTGGCAAACAATCCCCGAATCCCGCGGTGGTGCTCACTGCCCAAGCGGATTGGGAACGGACGAATCAAGTCGGACATTTTCCCAAATTCTTGATTCATCTCGCCCCCTTTCGGCAGTAGTATCACATCTGACGTTTTTCCCATTTGTCCGGTCGTTCGCACGCAACGGCCCGGCATCAACCCACGGCACCTCCATGTATCCGCCCACCGAACCCGGGACGGCGACACCGTCCGATACCCCGGCTAACGGCCCCGCCGAGAACACCTCATGCACGGACTTCCTCGCGCCTGTCCCGGAATCCGGGATCACCGAAACGCCTGGAGAGCCTGCCACTGTCGCGTCAGCCTTTAGCTCCGAGGCAGCTGAAAAGCCCGTGCAGCCCGACCAGGCCTTGCTAGACCTTTTGACTGCCCGGGCAACCTCCGGCCTCGCGACCGAGGACGACGCTGCGGGAGACGATGAGTGGGATGAGGCGGACGAGGGGGACATGACCGACCCCGCCATGCCCACCCCGACGGGAGTGGAAGTTGCAACCGGTCCGGTCGCCCGACCTCGGCGACGAAAGCGGCAGATCCGGCCGGATGCTGCTGAACTTCGCCTCCAGGGCCGGCGCGCGATGTGCAAGCGGATTGCCGACATCGCCCCGCGAATGGGCAAGCTGATCAAACTCCGCATCCTGATGGCTTACTTTGACGCGAGGCGGTTGCCGATCGGCCGTGAGGACGAGGAGATGACCCAATTCATCCTCGGCGAGGCTGCCAAACTTGCCGACCGACAACGGGTGCTGGATACGATTCGAACCCCCGGTGCAGACTTTGGTCGAGACGACTTGAAGGCGATCATCTTTGCTGTTCTCCTCCAGGAAGAGACGTTCTCCACTCCCGAACGCCGGCTCGACGAGAAGGTCATTGCATTCGAGAAGACACTGGTCGATCGATCAAAGTCGCTCGACCTAACCGAGATGAAAAAGGCCGACCCTGACCGCTGGCGCCACCTCGACACCTACCGGATTATGCTTGAGGCTGCGTGGAATATTAACGGGACTGTGTCCCCGGATGCGGCCCGCCTGCTCGCGGTCCTCCGAAATCACCTTGGGATCACCCCCGAAGATCACTGGCTGATCAGCTCGTTACTCAAGCGGTTCCCGAAAGACAATAACGCACTCCACACGGCAGACGAGGTTAACGATGCGAGGAAGGATCTCCAGCGGCAGGGTCTACTGTGGAACTACAAGGACGAGGACGAGCAGAATGTTGACGTGATCCCGGCTGAGATCGCAGCCGTCATCCGGGGAGAGTACGCTGGCCAGGAGTTGCAGCGGGTCAACTACCGGCGGTTGGTGTCCCATGACTCGATCCTCCTGCCCGAATTGCGGGCAATCCTCCAACGGCACGGGTTAGACAGATCGGGTAACAAGTTGGACCTGATCGAGCGGGTGGTCGGGAGCGGGGTCAAACCGTCGGAGGTACTCAACGAACTGGACAAGGACAAGCTGTCGACACTATGTTCGGGCTTCGGCCTGCGATCGTCCGGGGCCAAAGCTGAATTGGTCGCCCGGCTAATCGATTTTTACGACGATCTGACATTTGAGGAACGAGTCACCCGAGACGCCCGGGAGGAGTGGTATAGCAATTACGAACTGCTCGCCCGGCGGGCATACGCCGAATTGCGGGCCAAGAAGCTCATTACGAAGGACCTGGAGATCGAGCACATGTTCGAGGATGCGACCGCGTTCCTGTTCTCCGCCCGTCTTCGGGTTCCTTGCGATATGACCCGGAAGGACAATCGGGCAGACGGACGGCTCCATCTGGACAACGACCAGTGCATTCTCCTGGACTGCAAATCAGCCGAGGTTGCGGTCAACTTGCAGGATCACCTCGACACCCAGTTTGACGGGTATTTGCGAAAGGAAGTGGGCAACGGGAAGCACCCGATCGGGTTCCTGGTCATCGCCCCAGCCTTCACCCCCCAGTCGATCCGGCTGGCATACCAGTACAAGGCCCGAACGAACTGGGATGTGGCCCTGATCACCGCTGAGGGGCTCAGACACCTCGCGGATCGGTGGGCGGCGACAGGTGGGGGGAAGCCGTTTCCGGTTCGCCTACTGAACAAGACCGAGCTGATCGACAAGGACCGGGCCGAGTTCCTGCTCAGCCTCGCCTAACACGATCGGCTTCGCTCCTCGCACTGAGGAAACACTCCTCCAACTCGACGCTAGGAAAACCACTGCTTGGGTAGTGGTACAGTTTGACCCGGCTGTCCTGCGATTTCAGGCACTCGGTCGCCAAACTGTACCACTACCGATGACCAGAACTTTGAGGCAAAGCCGTGGACATGGCACCCGGCACCCTTCTCTCCCCCACTCCTGACTAGCTACTTTCAGGCACTACAGGCGATGGTTCAACAACCCACGAATCATTCGAGCGGTATAGTTATTATTTGACACTTCATATCCTTAATTGGTGTTGAAATCACTTTGACCCGTGGACGGTTCGGGTCTCGAATTTCTGGGTGCGCAGCGCACAGCTGCCGAGCTACCGAAAAATCATCTTTTGCGCAGTACACTCGCTGGCAGCTCCGCATTACTTGAAGCCCATTGTAATCTTGCACTTGCTCCAATGTAAGCGGTCTGCATTTATTATTGTATTGCTTCCACTCGGCAAAGTGGGTCCGCTCAAGAATCAACAAGATGTGCGAGCTATCGAGAGGAAAGGCATACTCAATCCCGGGGTCACGGGCTCCTAGCATCTTACGCTCGTCGTTCTGACAGTGTGCGCGACGGACTACAGGGTGATCCGATGTGTAAAAAGGCTGATCCGTGTCATTTTTCCCAACTACCCAATAATGCCACAGTAGCGAATCCGCCATTATCTGGAGCATACTAGCATCGAACATTTGTTCAGCGTGTACCGCTGGCAAAGTAACCTCCTGCATGCTTATCTTCACTTTGCCTGGCATGTTATTCACCTCAAGGGTAGTATCTCCAATGGACTGCCAGTTCTTGTTGACCGCTTCACGCACGAAATCCCGGAATGTCTTGGTACGCATCCACTGCATCACAAGAAATGGAGAAAACTCATCGATCTGCCCATCGGTGAGGCTACCGGAATCGGCGCTTTTGATGAGGTCGGAAATCAGCGGTTTCCAAGCATCTTCGATCTTGCCTAGGAATTTCTCGATCGCATTCATTTCGACAGTTGGAATCTCGTAGAAGTATGTCTCTTTAGCAGCAGCCTTCGTCGAGACGGACTTAACCTTGTCGCTAACCTTGTCATAGCAGAACATCATGCCGGTGTGATTTGTGAAGTTACGCAAGTAAAGCTGCGGTACGTAATGTTGCGATTTGGTCCACTGCGGTTGTTTCGGTTTGTCTTTCGCCATCACAGCCTCTGCTCAGCGGGTTTTTGAGTAAGCTTAACCCTTCTCCAAGGATGCGCCAACCTTCGTAGCGGTTCGCGCTCCCGTCCCTATGCAGCGGTATTGGCGAATTCTTGCTCGCTGTGGCCGGTCCCGCCTGCAAATTCCTCCCTCTCAGTACATCCCCACCCCATGCCGATTCAGGTAGACTGAATCCGCAGCTCTTTGCCACTGGCTACCGAGGCCGTACCGTTTCACATCCCAGTCAATATCTGTGTCCATTCTCATTCGCAATTCGCTGGGTGCCATGCAAAGCCGTGGGCATGGCACCCGGCCCGATCCTAGACCCTGAGAAATCACTTGCTGTGGGTTCAACGATTGCTATTGGGCGATGATCCCCTCGCCGATCAACAACCGCAACCACCTCGGTTCACGTGGCTGCAAACCTGTAACTGTGCAGTCTTTTCACCGCTTACGACGCGAACTGGGGTCTTTCTCGCGAAACCCTTCCCAATGCGATTGAGCTCATCGGGCAACGATTTTCACACAACACCGCCGACACCTGGTTCCGCGCCAGCGCCGTCCTCTTGCACCTGAACTACGGCGACGCGCTCCTGGCCTTCCTGCGCGAGCGCGGCGACGACGCCCGGATGCGGCCGTGGTACGAAGCGCTCTCCGCGCTGCACCAGGGGGATCGCCGCTATCTCCAGAACATCCCCGTCGAGGTGCGGACGACGGCGAAGTACGACTTCGACCAGATCGAGAAGCGGCTCAACGCCTTGCCGGAGAAGACCCGCCGTCGGCCCGTGCCGAAACCGGCGAAGAAGCGGCGGAAAACGTGAGGCCGCGGAGGTCGGCCCCGACCATTGGGAGCCCTCCGTCAGTAGGTTGCGAGTGCAAGCCACCCGGCCCCACCAACCAAGGTAATCAGGGTGACCGGGATGCCCACCCGGCAATAATCCCAGAATCCGATCGTAACACCTTCCTTTCGGGCTTGTTCGACCACGATCAGGTTTGCCACCGACCCGAGTACGGTGAGGTTTCCAGCGAACGTACTCGACAGGGCCAGGGCCAGCCAGGCGGTCTCCCGCACGGCCTCCGGCATCGCCGGGATCACTGGCTTGAACAGGAGCACTGCCGGGACATTGCTCACCAGGTTTGACAATGTCGCAGACAGCCCGCTCAGCATCCACACCGGGTCGGCCTTGGCAGCCCACTCATCCACTCCGGAGGTTGCCAGGACGTGGACCTCGAATACCCGGACCACAACAAACAGCCCGGCAAACATCACCAGCAGCCCCCAGTCGATCTGGGCGTAGACCTTCTCCGGTTTGATCCTGTCGAGTAGCAGAACCGCCGCCGCCCCGAGAGCCACGACAGCCATCGGGAACCCGGCGAAGAACAGCCCGACCGCTCCCGCTGTCACGAGCAGGCTTTTGACCAACAGGGCGGTGTGCCGCTTCCCGTCGGGGATGCGATCCTCCTTCTCATGCTGTCCACCTTCGTTTTTTCCCGCCTCGTTGCGCTGACCATCGGGTTTGGAACCGGCCTTGTCCGGCTCCGGAGGAGAAGCGCGGAGGGCGGACCGGTACGCCACCAGGGTGACGACATACCCGATAACCAACCCCAGGGCGGCCGGCGGAGCGAGTTTGGCTGCGAACCGCAGATACGGTATGCCGGACAGGCCGCCGATGATCATATTCTGGGGGTTACCGGTCAGAGTTGCAGCCGACCCCAGGTTACTCGCGACCGCGAGCCCGACGAGGTGCGGTCGGGGGTCCAGCCCGAGCCGCCGGGTGAGGTGCAGCACCAGGGGCGTCAGGGCCAGGCAGACGACATCGTTCACCAGGATTGCCGAGAGGGTGCCGGAGAGCAGCATCGTGACAGCGAGCAAGGCTTTCGGCGACCGGACCCGTCCCATCGCCAGTCCGGCGAGCCGGGCGAAGAACCCGGCCCGGCGGAGGAACGCAACCACCACCATCATCCCGAGCAGCAGCGTGATCGTCGCGAAGTCCACCGCCCGAACCGCGTCCTCGAATGACAACAGGCCGCAGGCCAACACTCCGGCCGCCCCGATCAGGGCGATCCCGGCACGATCCGTTCTCAATCCCGGGAGCCGGCCAAGAGCCAACCCCAGATAAGTGAGGGCGAACCAGAACAGTGTCAACCAAAAGCCCACAATCTCGGACACAGGCGGCTCCGTTAGCAGAAGTTGGTCGCGTTCACCACCGGACGGACACACGGGATCGCGGTGTAGCGGCCAGTGGGGTCGACCGCAAACGCGATCTCCTGTTCACCGGTGCCCTCCCTCGTCTCCACTCGCACGGTCAGGTGATGAATTCCCTTTGCGAATTGGTCACCTGGCAAACTCCCCCGCCACAGCCCCTCGCTGACCGACTCCAGGGGGCACCACGGACCGCGGTCCAGCCGGAACTCGGCGGCCTCCACCCACGAGGCCGACCACACCCGCACCCGCACCTCATCGACCCCATTCACGACGTGAGCCGGGCTGGTCGCCAGGATCGCCTCGCGGGGGTGGGTGATGAGGACCAGCGGCCCGTGATCCTCGACAGTTCGATAGGTCACAGCGAAATTCTCGGCCTGGAACACCGCGACCGTGTACCCGGGCGGCCCACCTTCAGGATCGCCAATCGAGCGGGTCGTGACCACCGCATTGCGACCATCGTTGGCGACTTGCCAGTAGTGCGTATGGCCAGTGATGATGGCGTGGATGCGGTGGGTCTGAACAATCTCCCGCCAACTGTCGATCCCCGGGCCGGCGAAATCCTCCCAAACCTGATACGGGTAGTTGTGCTGGAACACCACCACCCTCTCACCCGCCTTCTGGGCGGCATCGACCTCGGTCCGGAACCAGGAGATCTGGTCCGCTGACAGGCCGACCGGCCGGGCCTCCTGGGTGTTCAGCCGGACGAACCGGAACCCACCGACGGAATGCGATCCCGTTGGATCACCGACGTACTCCCGGAACCGGCTGGCAGTTAGATCGCCTTTGACGTCGTGGTCACCAATCAGGGCATACCAGGGCACTCTCAGTCGGTCGGTCAGTTCCCGGAAGAGGGCAAACTGGTCGGCCGACGCATCCTGGACATTGTCCCCGATGAACTGGACGAAATCGGGGCGGACCAGATGGTTCACCTCACCCACAGCCCAGTGGGCCGCGTTGTGGTTTGGCAGCCCCCGTTCGGTCAGGTGCAAGTCGCCGGGGACGACCACGACCACGGGGCGATCGGTCACACTCATGACGCGGTCCTCTGGGGGACTTTCGATCGTGTCTCCGGGATGAGCAGAATCACAACCAGGGTGGCGGCGACGCCGACCCCAGCGAGGACGCCGAACGTGCCTCGGTAGCCAAGAGGTTCCACAATCAGCCCGGCCAGGGCCGGTCCGATGGCCGATCCGAACACGAGAGAACAGCCAACTAACACCTGGGCTTCCCCCGCCCGTCGGGGGTCAGCAAACCGGTCCGTCACCCAGGCCGCGGCCGTCACCGCGAATAGCCCCTGAGCCAGGCCATCGAGCACCTGGATGAGCAATACCTGCCACCCTTCCTGGGCAACGGCGAGGAGGACAAGCCGGGTTGTCATCACCGCCCAACCCACGATCAGAAGCGGCTTCCGGCCAAGCCGGTCGGAAAGCCAGCCAGCGGGGCGCACCACTGCCATCCAGATGATCATGCTGACCACGAATGCATACGACAGGTAACGGGGCGGTGCCCCGAGATCCTGTTTCAGATAGAGCCCGAGGTACGCCCCCGGTGGAGCGTTGGAGGTGTGGAACAGGATCATCGCGCCGATAAAAGCCCACAGCACAGGATCTCTGAGCTGCAGGCCCTTGCTCTGGGAAGCCTCACCGGGTGCCGACTCGTCCTTCTGCACCCGGCCGTCTTCGCGGATCAAGAGCGCTGCCGCGACCGCCAATCCCTGGACGACAGCAAGCGGACCCAGCAGCCAGCCGACCCCGAACTCCTCGGCCAACAGACCGCCAAGTAGTGCGGTCAGGACGATGCTCACTGGCCTCCAGAATCGCAGCGCGCCAAGTGCCGCCCCGACCCGATCAGGCGAGGCGAGTCGGGTCGCCTCCGCCCCGGCCAAGCTCTCAACCGTCGCCCGACACGCGCCATTCTCAGCGAACAGCACCACCAGGAGTCCGACCAGAAGCCAGCCGAATCCGCCGGGCACGGCCAGCGGCAACAGGGCTGTTGCGGCCACCAGCACGGCAAGGGCCGCGATCAGGAACGGCTTCCGGGAGCCGACCCGATCGGACCACAGACCGATCGGAAACTGGAGCAACCCGGCCGCAGCCGATAGCACCCAGACGAGCGCAATTCCCCGGTCGGAGAACCCTTTCTCCTCCTTCAGGTAGAGGGGGAGGTACGGAAGGCAGAACCCGATCCCGGCCATTCCCAGGAAGTAAGCCCCGTACAGTCCGACGCGGTTGCGCAGGTCCATCGTTGGACCAGGCGAAGTGTTGGTCGCAGGGGGGCCGAGGGTCTCCGACCGCGTGATTTTTTGAAGGTTCATGATGCGGGCTATCTCCCCCTTACAGCAATGCGCGCCCGTTCGCCAGCGCAGCAGGATCAAATCTGGTCCAACGGGCAAGACGGCCAAATGGAGGTCGGGTGCGGGGTGCTCACGAGGTCTGGGTATTGGATGTGTCCGATTGGGTCTCAGGCATTAGCCACAGGAACACCCCCGCTCCCACGGCTGCAACCAGAGCGAAACCTCGGAAGGCTGCTGGGAACCCGAGGTGTTGGACCAACGGTCCAGCAAGGAGTGGACCGAGTACCCCACCAACCGCCAGTGCGGTCGCCAGAAGCCCCTGGAGGGCGTTAAAACCGCCCTTGTCCCGTGTCAGGTCGGCGCAGATCACGCCAACGACAACCCCGTAGATTCCGGCCCCGATCCCGTCCAGGGTTTGCAGCGCGATCAACTCCCACGGATCATTGGAAAAAGAGTACAGGAGGATACGGATCGGCAGAGCGATGAACCCGACCGCGAATACCGGCTTGCGGCCCCACCGGTGGCATGCCCATCCTGCCAGAACGGCTATTGGGATCATCACTGCCTGGGCGACCAGGACGACGGCCCCAACCTGAGTGTCGGTCCCGCCGAGCCGGGCGATGTCCTGAGCCACCAGCGGCATGACCGGGGCATTGGCCAGGTGGAACAGGGCGACCGACGCGAAGAGCACCACCACACGACGGTCCCGGAACAGTTCCCGCAAGCCGGGACCGGCTTCGACTTTTGAACCGGGTTCCTCCTTGAAATCCTCCGGGCGAATCAGGAACACCGAGCCGGCTGCGAACGCGGACACGACGGCAATGGTGTAGAACACACCCGGGAGTCCGAGCCAGGCGGCCACGCCCATTGCGGTGAGCGCTGCTGCGATGTTACCGGCGTGGTTCCACCCCTGAGTCTCGCCCATCACACGATGCAACCCGGCGTGCCCGGCAAGCGCGAGGGCCAGGGCACCAAGCAACGGGACGAATAACGCCTGGGCCGATCCCCCGATGAACACCAGTGGGTCGATGATCCACCAGTCGGCTGGTACAAGCGGGAGAATGCCAAAGCAGACGCCAACAACAATCGATGCCACGGCGAGCAACTCCCGCCGGCAGTGAAGACGGTCTGTGATCACCCCGGCGGGCGTCTGTGCCAGGAAGACTCCGAGGCCACACGCGGAGGCCGCGTACTGGATGGCGTCGTCGCGCCAACCGCGGTCGGCCAGCATCTTCGCCAAAAATGGGATCGCCACCCCGGTCAGTTCGGCCAGGAAAAAGTTCGTTGCGTTCAGCCCGACCCGGTCGCGGTTCGCCGGTGGGCTCGCCGGTGCTGAGGTTTCAGAAGGGGATTCAACAGCGGTGGACATCGCGACTCCTTTGGTTCTCCGCCCTGGGTTGCGTTTGGCAATGAATGCACCCGCGAATTCCAAAGCCGTAGCTGACAGCTCGTTTTGACTGCTTTTGCAGAAAGATTTCCAACCTCTCCAGGGCACCTCAAACACCCCATCTGATACAGGAGCCCGCAGAGGCTGGCTCATTCCAAGAGCGAGCATCGGTCTAACGGGAGGGCNNGGAGCCTCGCCCTCCCATTTGTATGTCTAACCGTTTTTCCGTAGCTGCGACAGCCTCTGCGGGTTCCTGTATGAGGGTTTGAAGACTCCCAATAATCGTTACAACCAGAGCAATGTCCCCAATTCATTCAAGAAACCCCGACCATCGATCCGAATTCCACTCAACCCGGCGAGCGTCGGGCTGTGGATTGCTCCCCTGGCGACGGTGGGGATGCCCATTAGGGTGACGAGCTGCGGCTCGGGCCAGGGGACGGTATGCGAGCATGTCTGCTGGCGATGATCTGTACAGCCACGGGATCGGGGTGCATGACGACTCAGCTCCGCAACCGGATGACCGAGCAAGCGAGTACGATCCCAGACGTCTATTTCCAGGAAGTACTCAATAATCTCGCTATGATTGATGCCCGCCCCTCGGGGATGCCGTACTTCTCTGACCCGCAGACTGCCCGCACTGTTATCATGCAGTCCGCCAACGTGAGCTATGGCATTAACTGGGACCTCATCGCCACGGCCCCGACGGGGGTACTCACGCTGTTCAATCGCTACCTTCTCGACAGGCAGACCGCTACCTTGACGGGCGCCCAGACCAATTCCGGGGAGTGGACGTCGCTGACGGCCAACGACCCCGACAAGCTCTTTACCATGAGAGCTGCCTACCACCGGACCCTCGGGATCGCGACTGAAGAAGACGATGAAATCCTCAGCGAGTTATTACCGACATTTTCAAATAACCGATAAATCTCTGGACCAACTGCGCGAGAAGCGGCCCGAAGTGTTTCGGGCGATCGGAGAGAAACTGAGCAAGCTGAAGGACATCGAGTACCTGACCGTCGAGAGTTTCGAGAAACGACTCTCGGCAGACGACGTCTTGGGGCAGGACGACACAGAGCGTTACCGTAGACCCATCCTCAAGTACGCCCGAATGGACCACGAGCCGACGGAGTTCGTTAGTGACGGCGACACCCACCACCTGCTGTACATCTCCGCACTGAGACCGGGGTGGTACGGCGTGGGGCGAAGACGGGATGTGCCCAGGAATGCCTGTTACGTTGGCCGTCACTGTGATACCTATGTCTGGGTAACAGCAGAGAATATCGATCAACTCACTAGACTGACACTTGCGATTCTCGATATCCACACGTTCAAGAGTGAACGGCTTGGCGGCTCGCGGGTTCTTCCTGGTCTGCTCCCCAGGTAATCTGCCAGCATGGAGTGACCGGGGATTCCGCCCTGCGTCGGCGTAAACCGGTCTCCAGTACCCTCCATTTGGCATTGCCTGCTCAGTGGAGTTGATCCGCCAGATGGTTTCGACCACGCAGGTTGGGCCGTCTGGTGCAATTTCGGTGCCACCTAGCACAGCGAAGCGGAAGACCGGGTGGGCGTCCCCTAAGTCCTCCCGCAGTCACTTCAGAGGACAAGACAGGAAGACCCATTTGGAGGCGGAATGCGCAGGGAGAGGTCCGGGTCTGCCTTGTGGACCCGGGCCGCTCCGGAACATGGGTCAGTCCTTGATGGCTGGGGGTGGGGGCGGGACGCCTGGACCTTTCCTCTTCGGCTCGGGTGCCATCGGCGGGGTGGCCCGTCCGTCTGTCCCGGCCCGAGTGAGATGTTCGGGAACGTGAGACCACGCCTCGACCGCCCGTGCGAATTCGGTCGCCTTGCGGTACTCGCCACCCTCGTAGGCCGTCCGGGCCTGCGCGAAGACCGACTTGGCCGCGTCGAGGGTGTCTCGGGCGGGGCCGGTCACCGGGGTGCTGTCGCCGACCCAGGCCAACCGTTCGCGGGCTGTGGTCAGGGCGTCCAGTGACTCGCTCCACGGCCCGCGATCTGCCACCGCCCCGCTCTCCAGTGGGGGCGGACCCTTGCCCTTCGGGCCGCCCAACGGACGGTCGAACTCAACAGGCGGTTCAGGAAGACCCGCGACGGGTGGGGCGGTCGCCCGCCGGAGGTGTTCGAGCCCCCGGGCGGCGTCGTTGGCCGCAGCGACCAGTTCACCCGCCCGCCGTGGGTCGCCCTCCCGGAACGCCTGGATCGACTCGCGGTAAAGCCGTTTGGCGTGGTCGAACACCCGGGCTGCATCTTTTCCTGGCGCGGGTCCCACTGACAGATCGGTGAGCTTGTCGAACGCCTTGTGCAAGTCAGGGCCGGCCTTGCCGCCCTTTGCCTTCTCCTTTTCCTTCTTGTCCTTGTCCTTGTCTTTGTCTTTGTCCTTGTCCTTCTTCCCGTAGTAGCCGGAGGCCACGCCATCCGTGGTGACGACCAGGAATCCGGTTGTCAAGAACAGGGTCGCCGCAACCAGTCGGCGTGGTGTGAACAGTCTCATCGTCCGCTCCCGTAGTGACGACAGCCCGAGCGTCTCGGACGGGGTTAGATCAGGCTGTTGTGGTGTCGGTCCGGCCCGTCCGGGGCTAAAGGCTTCTTTGGCAAACCCCGCGCCCGAACGCTGCTGGGAGCTCGACCAATGGCTAAGGGATCTCGCAAAGGTATTTGCAACCAAAGGTTGCAGTCGGGGCGCATTGCCCGACACACTCAACCGGATGACCTGGGGGAGTTCCCGCCCCTCGACCCACCGGGCGACCCTCCCTCAGGGGGTGGGGGAGTTCCGCCCAAGTATCCCCTTCGTTCCCCTGCTCCGCGTGGTGCTTGTAGCAGGGACATGGGGCAGTTCACGTGCGGGGACCACGATGTGACGGTTCGCTTGATCAGGTTTGTCCAGGCCTCGGCTTCTCAGGTTCTCCTGGCCGCACTGGACGGTCTCCAAAATCTGGGGAGCGGTCACCCGGCTTGCTGGACCACTCTCACGAGGGACAGTTCTGGGGGGTTGAGGCCGCTTGCTGTCGCATCTATAGAATGACGATTGTATGCATATACTGGAGAGTGTGGCTCCTGCCAAGCTGGACCGTTCACGCTCGGCAGGAGCCTGACCGAATTCTCGCATTGGTCAGATTCGTGTCTCACTCCCCCAGTTTCTTGATCTCCGGATGGGCGAGGAGGAGCTTTCGCCGCTGGTCGGCGAACGCCCGTAAACTCATCCCCCGCCCCGGCGAGTCGACCGCGTCGTCGGCCGTCTGGCGCAGGAAGGCTGCGAATGGGTCGAGTTTGCGAGTGTCGGCCTCGACTTCCTTCTCGATCAACGCCCGATAGGCGGCCACGACCGGTCCCAGGCTCTTCCAGTCGAGCGACTTCTCGGCGATCGTCTTCACGTTCGCCAGATAGCGTGTCCGCAGCGCCGGGACTGCCAGCACCTTGCTCCGGAGCGGCATCCGGGGATTCTGAAGGCCGACCAGTGGGTCGAGTGCGATTCCCCCACCTCCCGGACCCATCCCGCCACCACCCGGACCACCCCGCCCCATCCCTCCACCCCCAGGACCACCCGGCGGACCGAAGCCACCCGGTGGACCGCCAAACCCACCTGGACCGCCTCCTCCGGGTGGACCGAATCCACCCGGGAAGCCGCCCGGACCCCCTTCACGAAATGCCTTGAGCTGGGCCTTCTGGTCGGCTGTGAGAACCTTGTCGAGTTTTGCATCGACCTCTTTCTGGAACTCCGCGAGTTGCTTCTTCTGGGCGTCCGTGAGCTGAAGCAGCTCCTGCAACGGCGCTGGGAGAATCTCGCCCGGCTGAGGGAAGCGCATCCCGAACCCACCACCGGGTGGACCGCCGAACCCACCACCGGGTGGGCCGCCACCTCCGGCAAGTTGGAACGCCTCATTCATGTCGTGCGGGACCATGTGGAACTTGCCCGCCTCGTCGCGGAAGATGCTGTAGTCACTGGCCCGTACCCAGTAGCCGTCGTTGTTCACCAGGGCGACATCCAGAGCTAGAAACCAGAGCAAGCTGTCGATGTCCAGGATTGGCTTGAGGGCCTCCTCCAGTTTGTCCGGGGGGGTCTCATTCAAGGTTTTGCAGAGGGCGATCAGGTCTTTCCACGCCTTCTCGTCCTCGGTCGACTTGAGTTCAAATCGCTGCTTGTAGTCGGCCACGTTTTCGCCGGTGTATTCGAGCCCGCCGCGCGCGCCCGGGTTTCCCCGCACCTTCCATCGCGCGCCTTTCGTTGTCTTGTAATTGTCCGCCAGGAATTCCTTGTTGAATTGCTGTACGTTCGTGTACACCCCCCAGCTCTCACCGTTGATCACGACCTTCACGAAATTCGCTTTCGGGGTCGGGATGTACTGCCGGGCGATGTGAGAATACATGACCGTGCTCATGAGCGAAGGGTCATCGTGACCGTTGAGCAAGTTGAGTGTCTTGTAGCCGTACACCCGCTGCTTCTTGTCGACGAGGTCGAGAGAGAGGTTCAGCGACCGCTTGTGCCCGGCCGGAACTGCCATGTAGGACGACATCCCGCGGAAGTGGACCCCGACATTGGGGAAGCGCTTGCCGTCGACGATCAGAGTCGCTGGAACCTCCACATCGGTTCCGTGGAAGTCTTGCAACTCGGCCTCCCAGTCCGCGTTCTCGAACTCCAGGAAGAGCGTACGCAGCACAGTGGGCTCGTAGAGCGCAGCATCGGGATACGTTCGCACCTCGCCCGGCTGAACCTTGGGGCCGGGTTTGGCCGGCTCCATGCCACCCTTCCCAAAGCCGCCTTTCGGACCACCGAATCCGAACCCCCCGCGACCGCCGCCCCCATTCTTGAGTGCGTCCCGGGCGGCCTGGCGTTCCTCCTTGTTCAGCCAGCCGTCGCCGTTCTTGTCATACTCCTTGACCAACTTCCGATCTTTCTGGAAGCCCGGGGGGCCGAACCCGCCCTTGCCACCAGGGGGTTGGGACAGCCCGTTCTGGGAGGCGGTCACGAGAAGGAACCCCAGCATGGCACCCAGGGGGGGCACCCAGTATCGCCTGTTCATTCGCAATCCTCGATTCTTCTGGAATGCCTCGGTGGTGCCAGCAGTTGCGAGTCTTCGACCGGGAAGGGACGAAGCCATTATTCATCTTCTACTCGGAATCCACCCGGTAATCTTCATAATCTTCACAGTCACGAAACTCCTGCACTCCCCGCCATGAGAAATTGATGAGTGGGCCAGGCGATCCTTCTCGAATCAGCTCTCACGTTGTTCTCACGGCGGTATTGAACCGGGATTCGTGACTGGTCCCTTGTGATTCCAAAAAGCGGGGCGAGGCTTGCTCACTCGGGTATCACAACAACTGGGGGAGACACGGTATGCGAAAGGGTGTGATTCTGACGTTCGCCCTCTCGGCGGCATTGTTCCTGAGCCTGACCGCGGTGGGTCAACCCCCCGGCGGCGACAAAGGTGGCTTTGGGGGCAAAGGCGGTAAGGGTGGTTTCGGCGGGAAAGGTGGCGGGGGTGTGGGTGGCCCCGGGATGCGATCGTTGCCCGGCCAGATTCTCGCGCCGGTTCTGCAAGACGCTCTCAAGATGACAGACGATCAGAAGAAGCAAATAGCCGACCTCCAGAAGGAGGTTGATACCAAGCTGGAGAAACTCCTCACCCCCGAGCAAATGGTCCAGTTCAAGGCCATGCGTGAGCGAGGGCCGGGCGGTCCTGGTGGGCGAGGGGGATTTGGTGGCGGTGGGGCTGGCGGACCGGGCAGGAAAGGGCCGGATGGCGGTGGGCCGGGCGGAAAAGGACCGGATGGCCCCCCTGGGAAAGGCCCTCCACCGAAAGAGTGACCCCACCGGAACCTAACCCCCCAACCCCCTTCCCTAAAATGGAAGGGGGAGGAGAGGCCGTTCGGTCTGGGCACCTGTCTCTTTGGAAATGGGGTTCCCGCTCGCCGTCGAAGGCATCCTGGGCCGTAGCCTGTAGGGTGTAGGGATGACCGAATTAGATCCGGACGACCCACCGGAAGATCTGATCCGCGAGGCACGAACGGGCGGGGAGCGGGCTTTTGGCCGCCTCCTCGCCCGTTACACCCCTTACCTCACACTCCTTGCCCGGGTCGAAATCGGGAGGCGACTCCAGGGGAAGCTCGACCCCGCTGATCTGGTCCAGGATACCTTCCTCGAAGCGCACCGCCACTTTTCCGGGTTTCGCGGAACGACCGAGCCAGAGTTCGCTGCGTGGCTCCGGAAAATCCTCGCCGGAATTCTCTCCAACACCGTGCGGCATTATTTCGGCACACAGGCCCGAGACCCCCGGCTGGAGCAGCACCTCCAGGCATCGGTCGATCAATCATCCTGCATCTTGGCAGGCCAACTGGCTGCGCCGGGGACAAGCCCAAGCGAGGCCGCGGCCCGGCGGGAGCAGGCGGTTTTGTTCGCCGATGCCCTGAGCAGGCTTCCGGAGGACTATCGCGAAGTGATCGTCCTCCGGCATCTCGAAGGTTTGACCTTCCCGGCCGTGGCCAGTCGGATGGGCCGGACCCTGGACAGCGTCGAAAAATTGTGGCTCAGGGCGATCGCCCGGTTGCGTCAAACCGTGGGAGGTAGGTGATGGCGCGGCTCACCGATACGACCCCCCTGCCAATCCCGAACGGGCCGGAGTCAACAGACGATCCCCGGCTCCTGGAACTGGCAAAAGAGTATCAGGCGGAGTTGGAGACCGGCGCGCGACCCGACCGGAACCGATACCTGGCCCGATACCCGGGTCTCGCACCGACTCTCGCTGCCTGTCTCGATGGTCTCGATCTGCTCCAGCAGGGAGCGAAAGATCTGACAGGTGCGCCGCGCCGGCGTCTCCTTTTCACCGGGCTCGCCCCTGGTGACCACATCGGTGAGTTCGAGATCGTCCGGGAAGTGGGTCGAGGAGGGATGGGGGTTGTCTACGAGGCCAAGCAGCCATCCCTCAACCGGCGGGTCGCGGTGAAAATTCTCCCGGCCGCCTTCGCTGCCGATCGGACCCGGTTGCGGCGATTCGCTGTCGAGGCTCAAGCCGCCGCCGCTGCGGCCCACCCGCACATCGTTCCGGTCTACTCGGTCGGTGAAGACCAAGGTGTGAATTATTACGTGATGCGACTCGTCGATGGGGTCGCCCTCGATACCCTTGCGGCCGGTCTCGTGACGAAGCCGGGTTCCACCTTACCCGGCCAGGAGGATGGATCTGCGGCAGATCCCTCCCTCGCGGCACCAGACCAGAGTCCCATCGCGACCGGCCCGGCCGACGATCTCATCCGCCTGGCGGTGGCGGATCGGCCAGCCTACCACCGTGCAATCACGCGGTTGGGAGTCGATGTTGCGCGGGCTCTCGACCACGCTCACCAGACCGGTGTTGTCCACCGGGATGTGAAACCGGCCAACCTGTTGCTCGACCGTGCGGGGCATGTCTGGGTGACCGACTTCGGGCTGGCCCAGTTTGCTGATGGCCCCTCCGTCACCCGGACCGGTGGAACGGTCGGTACACTCCGGTACATGAGTCCGGAGCAGGCGGCAGGAGACCGTGGGCGACTCGATCATCGAACCGATGTCTACTCGCTCGCGACCACCCTCTACGAGTTGCTGACAGGTCGCCCCGCCTTTCCTGCCGAGGAACCCGGGGTGCTTCTGCGGCAGATCGCCCATGACGACCCGCTCCCCCCGCGGACACTCGACCCCGTGCTCCCGGTCGATCTCGAAACGGTGATTCTCAAGGCGATGCAGAAAGACCCCCGGGATCGCTACGCAACAGCGGCCGAGCTGGCAGACGACCTCGATCGGTTCCTTGCCGGCAGACCGGTCACAGCCCGCCGACCCTCGGTATGGGACCGAGCGAAGCGATGGTCCGGGCGACACCCGACTGGTGTGGCAACGGTCCTTGTTGGGCTCCTGGTCGCCGTCGTCACCTCCCTCTTCGCAACCGCCCTGGTCGCGGCCAAACAGGAGGAGACTGATCAGGCCTACCGGGCGGAGAGGGATCGGGCGAACGAAGCCGAACGGCGGTTCCGACAGTCAAAAGAGCTGAGCGATCTGGTTCTGAGGATCAGCGAAGAGGAGATCGGGTCCGACTCTCCGTTCCAGGGCACTCGTCGCCGGCTCCTCCATGCGGCCTTGGAGAACTACAAGCAACTGTACGCCGATGGGCAAGACCCCGTCGTCCGGGCCGAACTCGACCGGGTTCTGGCGCGGGTCGAACAGTTGCTCACGGACCAGGCGGAGATCCGGACCGCCGAAATGATGGATTTGCTCCGCGCACCGGGCATCCCCGACGAGCTAGGGCTCACGCCAGAGCAAGTCCGGCGAGCCCTTGCCAAGTTGAGCCGGCGCGAACCAGGACCAGGGGGGTTTCAGGCCCGACGCTCGGTGACCGACCCTGCCGCCCGCCAGGAACTCCTGAGTGTCTTGACGGTTGAGCAGCAACACCGCCTCCATCAACTCTTCTTGCAGTCACGCGGAGTGATGGCGTTCCAGGAACCGGAGGTTGTGGAGGAATTGCACCTCAACGCAAACCAGCGCGAACAGATCAAGATCATCGTCGCGGCGGGTTTCGGAGCTTTTGGACCTCGCGGCGGGGGCGGAGGGGGAACAGGAGGCAAGGGTGGTGGCCCCAATCGGGGGGGACCTGGCGGGAGTGGCCTGGGAAATCCACCTCCGCGCGGATTCGGAGGTCCAGGCGGACCAGGTGGCCCCAGCCCCCCGGGAGGTCCGCCGCCTCCCCGGGGTGGAGGTGGGCCAGGTGGGGCAGGTGGACCGGGCAGCAATTGGATCTGGGGAGGCAATTCACGATTCGACGAGGCGAAAGCGAAGATGACAGAGCAGATTCTGGACGTGCTCACCGCGGAACAGCGCGAGACCTGGGCAACACTCACAGGGAAACCGTTCACACCGCCCACTCGATAACCCTGATCCAGGAACCAACAATGGCTCTCTCATTCCCGAAGCACGCATCGGTCTAACGGGAGGGCGAGGCTCCTGCCAAGCCTCAAGGGAACAGGCTCGGCAGGAACCTCGCTCCCCATCTGCATGTCTGACCGTCTTTTCCGGACCCACAAACAGGAGCGAATGGTGAGCGGGCGAGGAGGGCTTGCTGGATCGACCGGCTCATGGCTCGCTCCCGGCCGAGCCGGAGTGGGGAACCCGGAAGTTCCGCAGGCCCCGCTCGTAGGCGTCCGGCGTCACGTAACGCGTGTGGTATACGTTCCAGTCACTCCGATGCTGGCGGTAGACCGGATCGTCCTCTAATGTCCCCGGCGCAATGTCATAGCTTGCCATACCATGCGAGGGCAGCGGGAGAACCGTCTTTCCGAAGCGAGTATTCAGGTCGCCGTCCTTCACCCACCCATCGCTGACCCAAACGAAATCCCGCTTCCAGCCGGGTGGTGGGCCGGAGGGGGCCACAAATCGCAGAACGACTTCGTCGCCCGCGGTCAGGATCGCGTAACGGTCGTCGACCCGCTCCAGTAACTCGCGAATGTCCCCGTGCCGGGTGTGATAGCCGATCAGGTCTCGCCACATCGGCCCGCGGGACACAACCCGATCGTAGTCGGGTAACTCCGGCGAACTCGGATTCGCTCTCGACATGGCCAGGATCCCGCGGAACCGCAGGTCGGCGGTGGTGGGGAGGATCTCTTTTGTGGTCATTTGTGCATCATCCCCCCCGCGCGCGTAGTGCAAGGCATCCCAGAAGATCTCCATGTTCGTTCGGAGGCGAAATCGTCGGGAGACACCCGGGCCGTCGAGCCCATCAAGCCGGACCAACACGGTCTTGTTCTTGCCTGCGGGGAAGCCGATCCCATCGCGTACCACCTTCCACCCTCGCTTCCTGTCGGGCACCTCCAACACTAACCCCCGCGGTCGAGTGTGCCGGCCCTGATCGAGGGCGTAGTTAATCGAACTGTCGGTGGGGTGAATCCACCCGTGGGCCACGAGCCAGACTGGTCCCTCCCGCGGGGCATCGTCCCCGAGATCGACTTCGACCCAGTGGTCCTTCGTGATGCCCTGGTAGACACCGCGGCCACTACGATCCAGGTAATCGCCGTCAATGGCTCGCACCGCGGCAGTCACATCGTCGCCGAGGTGATCCCAGGCCCGAGCGACCGGGCGGGTCGGCTCCGTCAGATGAATCGTCGGCTGGGAGGGTTCCAGGGCGAATCGTTCATCGACGAACAACTCCGTGCTCTCTGGGTGATCGACGACCTGCACAGAGAGGTGATCAAAGTAGTGCGTCTCCCAAAGGTTCGCGTTGACCCGAACCTCGTAGTACCCGTCCCGTGGGAGCAACTGGTCGCCGCGAATCTTGACCCATTCGGTCGTCTGGAGCAATCCGCCCTTGTTCTGGGCGTTGATGTACATGCCCAGCGGGGTGCTCCACATGAAATCGGTCACGAAGACGAATCGCTCCCCGTTCCAGGTGAACAGAAAAGGACACGACCCCTTGAGACGTTGCTCGGGTGAGAAGATCTTGTCGATGGCCGGCCGGAATTCGATCTGGAAGACCCCGTTTGGCCACTGGATGCGTGCGATATCCAAACGGGACCGCTCACCAAGGCCGAAGTGGACGGCGGGGGCGGTGATCGGCCGCTTCACAACGAATGTCCCGGTCCGGATCTCGATTTCGCCACCAATCCCGAAGGAGTTGATGCGGTTGTCGCCTCCCTCGGGGTCCGAACTTCGCGCTGCGCGGAAGCGGACCGTCTGCCAGTGATACTCCTTCTTCCCCTTGTTCCGAAGCCGGATGGGTCGGCCCTCCGCGTCCAGCCCGAGCAGGTCAAGCCGGCCCGTGCCGTCGAGATCCACCGCTGCAAAGAGTCGCGGGGGGAGCCGGGCCGGCAGGACCTGATACTTTCCACTCCCCATCGCCAGCCAGATCGTGCTTCCAGACGGCCCCGACACCAGCAAATCGGGCTCACCGTTGTTGTCAAAGTCGGCCACAAGGAGTCGGGCCGTCCCGGGTTCCCCTCCGACCGGTTGTTCCCACCTGGCCATCTCGGTGAAATCCCAGGCCGACCGCTTCTTCCGATCCGAGATGCGGACTACGACCCCGTCCTGTCGCAGCGCGATGAGAGCCAACTCGGCCGTATCGCCTGCGTCCGAGACGCCAAAAGCGAGGTATGGGCCATCTGGGAGCGCGGCGGGCCACCTCTGGAACAGGCCGGAGCGTTCGTTGGCGAAAACATGGAGTTGCCCGCGAGCGTCGAGAATCGCGGCGTCCGGGGCACCGTCGTTGTCGAGGTCCGCCCACGCGAAGGCCCTCGCGCTGTTGACCCCAGGGAAGATCGGTTGTGGAGTGAAGGTGCCGTCGAAGTTATTGCGTAAGAAGACCGGTTGTCCGGTTCGCGGGGCGAGGAGGATGTCGAGATCGCCATCCAAATCCACATCCACCGCGATCGCAGCCGCGTAATCGCTGCGGAGGAGGTCGGCCGGTAGGCCGGTCTTGGCGGTTACATCTGCAAACGTGCCGTTCGGCCCCTGCTCGTAAAACCGCAGCCCGCCCGGACCAACCACCAGGAGATCCATCCGGAGATCGTTGTTCCAGTCGAGTGGGACCAGACCGTCTGGCGCGAGGGGGAGGGACGCCAGGGCCGCACCAGAACCCAGGGGGCGGACTTCCTGCGCGTTCGCCACAAAGACGACGGGGGGACGATCGACACCCAACCACACCGGGACAGCCAGATCCCAGCGGCCAGCGGGGACACCGGCCAGTGGCTCCGGGGTGAAGGTGAGGTCGGTGTCGGGAGGTGCCGGCGCGTTCCGCATCGGGCTCAGGCGCACGAACTCCCGGAGCGGCCGACCGGCCTGGGTGTCGGAAGGGTTCACTTCCTCGACACTCCGCGCGTACCCGGGCTCGCCCATCAGGACGTTGGAAAAGGTCACGACCGCCGGGATCAGGCTGTCGCCCAGTGGCCCAGCCGCGGCCTGTTCCAGCTCGGTGAAGGTCGTCCGCGTGAGATCCCTGGTCCAACCTGTCGAGATCACCCGGAATCGTGCGAGGGTGTCGTTGACGGCAGCGCGGTCGGAGCGGCGGGCCGCGACCAGTAGCCGGTCTGCCAAGACCCGTCGATTCACAGGCCGGATGGCCAGGATTTGTTCCAGCAATCGCTGGAACTCGGCGTCGGTTTCTGGTGTCTGCTCCTTGTTGACGATTCTGGCGAGGCGGTACAGAGATTCCACGTCGTCCGGGTCGTTCTCCACGGCCCGGCGGAGGTGGGCGACGGCCTCGGGGAACCGCCCCTGGCGCTCATCCAACAGACCGAGGAGTTTCTGGATGTCGGGGTTCTCGGGTGCCACCTTCCGTGCTTCTTCCAGATCATTGGCGGCCTGTGGCAGCCGCCCCGTCCGTAGGTACAACAGCCCACGGTTGGCCCACCCCGCAGGCTCTCGTGGGATCAGCCCAATGGCGCGGGTCAAATTCTCCTCGGCCTGATCCGCGACATCCACATCCAGAGCGGCGACCCCAACCTCGAACGCCTCGGCGTACTCCTCGTACGTGGGGGAACCTGGGAGGGGGAGACGAGACCGCTCCCACAGCCAATACCCAACCCCCGCGGCCGTACCCAGGAGCACAACCAGGGAAGCGATCAGGATGCGACGGCGTTGCCGCAAGGGAGAGGGCATGAGAGGTCTCTCTGATCCAGGAATCCGCAGAGGCTATCACATTCCAGGTGCAGGCATCGGTCTAACGGGAGGGCGAGGCTCCTGCCGAGCGTGTGGGTGGTACGGCTCGGC
>PLDW01000233.1 GCA_003136315.1 Gemmataceae bacterium
TTGATCTTGGACGAGTTCTTACGGGGGTCTACCGACGAGCAGGTCTAGAGTTCCGTTACATCGTCGTGCGGGTGTGGCAGGAGCCGGTCGAGACGTTGCTGGCCGGGGGACCGACAACCCTCCCGCTGGCCATGTTGACCGATACTGCGGCTGCCGACCTGCCTGGCGTGTTCGATCGAGTCATGGACCGGTTGCGGCGCTCCGACGTTCCGGGTAAGTTAGCAGACGAGGTACTGGGGTCGATCTATGTGTTATGCGGGCTGCGGTACGGCCCGGATCAGGTCGCGGCCCTGTATGGGAGCTTGAGCATGTTGTTAGAAGATTCCTCAACCTACCAGCAGATTCTGAATAAGGGTGTAGCCCAGGGAGTAGCTCAAGGAGTGGTTCAAGGGGCCGTTGAAGCGGCTCAGCGGATGCTTCTGATCCTGGGCCAGGAGCGATTTGGTCACGCGGCAGAGGAAGCCTTGGCCGCCCTCCAAAGCATCACCGACAGGCCACGCCTGGAAAGGATGGCCAGTCGCATCTTCAGAGCTACAGGGTGGGACGACCTACTCGCCACCACCTGACGCGCAAGACCATCGGGTCCGTGAGCCGTTGATCTTTGTTTCGCTCCATTTTGCCCCGGAGTGCTCTCACACAGGCACCCGCAGAAGCTGTCGCATCTCCGGTTAGACGGTTAGACATGCACATGGGAGGGCGNNGACCGATGCTTGCTCCTGGAATGGGACAGTCTCAGCGGGTTTCTGTATCAGGCTCAAGAGTCAAACCAGCACCCCTTGGATCGGATTGCCCCCCGGGACCAGAGTAAAAGGCCTCTCCAGGCGGTCCCGCATCTCCAGATCGTGGGGAACCCCAAGGCAGTCGTACACGGTGGCCACGATGTCGGCCGGCGTGACCGGGTTGCGGCTGGGCTTCGCCCCGATCCGATCGCTGGCTCCGTGGACATAGCCGGCCTTCACCCCACCCCCGGCCATCATCAGCGAGTAGCAAAAGTTCCAGTGATCCCGGCCACCCCCATTCCCGTTGATCTTCGGGGTCCGGCCAAACTCGCCCATGAACACCACCAGGGTCTGGTCGAGTCGACCGCGATCGGCGAGGTCGTCCAAGAGGCTCGACGCCGCGGCGTCGAACTGCGGAAGTAGTTCGCCCTTGAGCTTCTTGAAGTTATTGCCGTGCGTGTCCCAGGTGGCGTTCGCGTCGGGAGCCCATGACACGCACACCACCCGCGTCCCGGCTTCGACCAGCCGACGGGCCAGCAACACGCTCTGACCGTAGATATTGCGGCCATACGAATCCCGCACCTTGGGCGGCTCCCGATCGATTCGGACCGCCTCGCGCGTCGCCGGTGAGGTGAGCAACTCGTACGCTTTCGCCCGGGTTGCATCCATATCGGCCAGAACCCTGTCCAGTCTCGCCTGCGATGCCCGACCGGTTCCCCCGCCGAGCTGCGCGGCCAGGTGCTTGCGGGTGTCGAACCGGACCGGATCGACATCCGGGCCGAGGGTGAGTTCCGGGAGGGCGAAGTCCGAGGCGTTCGGGTCTCGGAGGACAATCATGGGATCGCGTGGCTTGCCGAGGAGCCCGCCGTAAAACCCCGGCTGCGGCGGACCGCCAGCCCCCTCCTTCGTGATGTAAGGCAGGAGAACGTGCGGTGGGACGGTGTGAGTTGGCGGGCGAACCATCCCGACCACCGACCCAATCGCCGGAATGTCGTCGGGTTTGGCCGACCCTCCGACTTCCCCACGATCAAAGCCGGTCAGGGCGGTATACACGGCTGCCCCGTGGGAGTTGTTCACACTGTGATGGGCCGACCGGATCAGGGTGGACCGGTGCATCTGGCGGGCGAGCCGCGGCAAATGTTCGCCGAAGAAGACGCCCGGAACGGACGTCGGGATCGGCTGGAACTCCCCCCGCACCTCGGCAGGAGCGTCCGGCTTCGGATCCCACATATCCAGATGGCTGGGGCCGCCGTCAAGGAAAACCAAGATACAGGCGTCCGCGCGGGCTGTGGCCCGGCGAGTCTCGTCGGCCCGGAGAATCTGCGGCAGGCTCAGCCCCAGAAGGGACGCTGCCCCGGCCTGGATCATCCGGCGGCGGGTGACGATCGGCCCCGGGCAGGGCGGTGTGGGTGACACGACGGGAACCCTTGGGTGGGAAGGCAGGACGGCGGGTAAGGAAATTGTCGGGCGTCACACTGGCCAATGCAAGCCGGAAATCGAGTCGTCGGGCCGGGGGGCTGGTCAATGGATTGTCACGACCAGCGGGGTCTGCGTTGGGCAGGCGGCGGGAGATAATTGACCAGCGGGGTCGGGTGCCACGGGCGGACAAGCCGGCCGTCGCACCCACAAACGTGGTCGGTCATTTCCGGCGCTGAAGTGAAGAACCCAGCGGCGAACGCCTGGCTCCGTGAGCAGGGTTGCATCACCCCGTGATGTAGTCGCTGGCTAACGCCTGTGGTTACAAGCAGTTGCGTTGCAATCCCTTCCAGAGAACGTCGCCGGAGAACGAGATTGTACCTCGGCAGGCAACCCCGAAGCCGATGAGAGGCTCGCTGATCAAGGCGATGGTCTCTTGGAAGAGGGGTCTGCAACCGGGACTGGGCCTGGCGGGGAAAAGTGGAATCACAGCTTCCCGAAGGGGCGGACAACCAGAACGAAGCAAGGCCATAAGTGGCCACTCAGCCCGACGCGAGATCCCGGGCCAGAGGGATCTTTGAAAACTTGAAGAGCTGCCAGCTAGTTCTACTGTAGTTGATGCCAAAATGGCAGTCATAAAACCCCAGGGAATCAAGGGAAGCCCTTGGGTGGCCCGGCAGGAAACGCCTGGGTTCGATCGGATCGGCTACAGTAGAACTAGTGAAATGCAGGGTATTTAGCCCTCGTTCCCACGGTCCTCCGTGGGAACGCACCCCCTGGACGCTCTGCGTCCCGTCTGAATCAACTCCCATGACCCGACCTCGATACCGAATCTTCGAAAACGGAGCCCCGAGTTTTCTCACCTGTACCATCTGGCTGGCTCCCGGTGTTTACCCGACCAAGGAGTGTTGAGATCCATTTGGAATCCTGGCGATTCCTTCAGCACGAAGGGCGGATATCGGGACGCAGAGCGTCCCGTGGTGTATTCCCACGGAGGACCGTGGGAACGAGAGGGGAGGTGTCTACTCCCTTATCGCAACCTGTTTGCTCACTCGGGTTTATCACCGCCTTCTGAGATGTGGGTGATGGATAAGTCTCATTCCAGGAGCAAGCATCGGTCTAACGGAAGGGCGAGGCTCCTGCCGAGCGTCAGGAATAGCGCCGGGTGCCATGCCCACGGCTTTGCGTGGGCATGAAGGCACCGTGACGAATCCGCAACTTCCCAGGCACTGGCAGGGATTCCCGATCGATCCGCAGCGGCCCAACACGGATCGCCGAATCATCCGCCGCCCTTGACCACATCCCGTCCGCCGCTTTCGCACATAACCGGTGACGTTCAGGATTATTGTGCATGGACTCGATCTGCCCGAAGGCTGCCGACATGCCCACGCAAAGCCGTGGGCATGGCACCCGGCTAGTTATAATAATCGTACTATTGTTATATTAATGCTTGCAACTGGGATAAGACAGACTCAGCGGGGTTCCTGTATCAGCCCGCTTCCCCCCCGGGCTGGCCAACCGCCCCAGCCTCCGGCTAAGAATGGAAGTTGGTTCTTGATCGCGGAGGCGGATCTCACCATGAGCACGGCGGACACCGGCCCGCCGACACCGGACGGTCTCGACTCGCTCCCCAGGCTGCTCTACGCTGCCGAGGGCTGGGCCTCCCTTCGCGCTGCGCTGGACGCCAGGCTGAGCGGGACCGTCGATGGGGCCTGGGGGTCGTCCGCTGCGCTGGCCGTGGCCGCCCTCGCTATCGATGCTCCCGCGACGGTTGTTGTCGTCCTCCCAGGCGTGTCCGATGTCCCCGCCTGGACCGCCGATCTCACCAGCTTTGCCGGCAAGTCCCCCGCCGTGTTCGAAGCCTGGGAGACCTGGCCGCCACCCACCCACCGCGGCCAGCTCGACCCCGCCACTTCCTCACGACTCCGTCTGCTCCAGGCTCTTGCGCTCGATCCGCCCAAACTCGTCGTCACCACCGTTGTTGCGCTGATTCAGCCCGTTCCCGCACGCGATGACCTCGCCCACCGCGGTCGGAAACTCACCACCGGAGAGGTGGTTGAGCCCTCGGAACTGGCCGAGTGGCTGGTCGCCAACGGTTATAAGCGGGTCGAGGCCGTGGAGTATCCGGGGGAGTTTGGCCGCCGCGGTGGGATCTGCGACATCTTCCCCCCCGACGCGACCGACCCTGTCCGCCTGGAGTTCTTCGGCGACGAACTGGAATCGATCCGGACCTTTTCGGCCGGTTCTCAGCGGAGCCTGGAAACGAAGGATGCGGTGACGCTCCTGTGCATCGAGACGGGAGCCGGTTACCGAGGAGCGGATGTCGATGACCTCAACCCCGCCGACCCCACGGTCCGGGCGGGTCAGAAGCACCTCGGATCGGCCCGGTCCAACCCCGAACCACGGCCCTCCAACCCCGAGACCCAGTTTGGGGTGTTCACCGACTACCTGCCACCGCAATCCCGCATTGTTCTTGTCGAACCGGGCGACCTCAAGGAGCAGGCCAAGCTATTCTTCGAGCGGGTCAGCCACACTACTGGGCTGTGGACCACCGAGGGACTCTTCGCCAACCTCCTCCGCCACCCAACAGTCACCGTCTCCGCTCTCCCCCGCCCGTCAGTCGAGGCCTCGGTCCATCTTCGCGTCGAGTCGGTCGAGCGATTCAGCGGGAATGTCCAGCGCGTTCGGGACGAGCTGGATGCCGTCGCATCTGGGGCCACTGCCCGTGTCCTGATTGCCTGCCAGACCGACGCCGAGTGCCACCGGCTGACCGATGTCCTCAAGGCTGGCCAGTTGTCGCAGTCGAACCGGCTCCAACTCGTCACGGGACACGTCCGGGCTGGGTTCCGGCTGGTCGAGCTGGGAGTGGTCGTCCTCGGTAGCCACGAACTGTTCCACAAGGACCAACTCCCGCACGGAGTGAAGGCCCCCCCGTCCGCACAGTCGAGTCGGCGGATCGAGTCCCGCGCGATCGACACCTTCCTGGACCTCAACGAAGGGGACTACGTCGTTCACGTGGCACACGGGATCGGCCGGTTCCGCGGGATGCGAATGCTTGAGAAAGCGCGGAGCCTTGAAGAAGCGCGGAGCGCGGAACTCGGAACGGGGAACGAAGACGAAGCCGAGGAGATGGACCGTTCCGCGTTCCGCGTTCCGAGTTCCGCGCTTCCTCCAGGTTCCGCGTTCCGCGCTCCCAGTTCCGCGCTTGAGGAGAACCTGATTCTGGAGTTCCGCGACGGGGTATTTCTGTACGTCCCGGCATCCCGGATTGACCTTGTCCAGAAGTATGTCGGCGGGGCTCACGCCGAGCCCGAGTTGAGCAAGCTCGGCGGCGTGGCGTGGGGGCGGAAGAAGGATAAGGTGTCCGAGGCGGTTCGGGACATGGCGGCCGAGATGATCCAGCTCCAGGCCGTCCGCCAGGCCATCCCTGGATATTCGTTCCCCCCGGACTCCGAGTGGCAGACGGAATTCGAGGCCGCGTTCCCCTACCAGGAGACCCCGGACCAGTTGTCCGCCATCCGGGAGACCAAGGCCGATCTCCAAAAACCCAAGCCCACCGACCGGCTCATTTGCGGGGATGTCGGGTATGGGAAGACGGAGGTTGCCATTCGGGCTGCGTTCAAGGCGATCGACAGCGGCAAACAGGTGGCCATCCTCGTTCCGACCACGGTCCTCGCCGAACAGCACTTCCGCACCTTCACCCAGCGGTTTGCCGAGTACCCGTTCACGGTCGATGTCGTCAGCCGGTTCAAGCCTCCCGCCAAGCAGAAGGAAGTGCTCAAACGGGTTGCATCCGGTGCGGTCGATGTCGTCATCGGAACCCACCGACTGCTCAGCGCGGATGTCCGGTTCAAGGATCTTGGGCTGGTGGTGATCGATGAGGAGCAGCGGTTCGGGGTCGAGCACAAGGAGCGGCTCAAGAGGCTGCGCGCGACTGTCCATGTGCTCACCATGACAGCTACACCCATCCCCCGCACTCTTCACGCTGCGCTGCTGGGAGTCCGGGAGATCAGCAACCTGGAGACCCCGCCGCCGGAGCGGCAACCTGTCGAGACCAGGATCATCCGCTGGGACAACCACCTCATCCGTCACGCGATCCTCCGGGAGATGACCCGCGGCGGGCAGGTGTACTTCGTCCACAACCGGGTCCACGATATCCACGACATCGCCGACAAGATCCGGGGCATCGTGCCCGACGCCCGGATCACGGTTGGTCATGGCCAGATGCACGCTGACGACCTTGAACAGGCGATGGTGGCATTTGTCCGCAAGGAGGCCGATATCCTGGTCGCCACCACGATCATCGAGAGTGGACTCGACATCCCCAACGCGAACACCATGTTCATCAACGACGCTGACATCTATGGGCTGGCCGATTTGCACCAGCTCCGGGGTCGGGTCGGGCGGCAGAAGAACCGCGCGTACGCCTACCTGATCGTGAACCCGATCAAGCTCATCACTCCGAATGCCCAGCGGCGGTTGAAGGCGATCGAGGAGTTCACTGAGTTGGGGGCCGGGTTCAAGATTGCGATGCGGGATCTGGAAATCCGCGGGGCCGGAAATATCCTCGGGGCCGAGCAGAGTGGACACATCGCGGCCATCGGGTACGAGTTGTACTGCCAGATCCTGGAGAATGCGGTCCGGGCACTCAAGCAGCAACCTCCGCGGGCGGCGGTCGAAGTGAACATTGACCTCCCGTGGCCGGCGTTCCTGCCACGCGACTACGTCCCGGGGCAGAAACTCCGGATCGAAGTCTACAGGCGGTTAGCCCGGCTCCGAGATCCGGCCCGACTCGATGACTTTCGCCAGGAACTCCGGGACCGCTACGGCCCACCCCCGGACCCGGTGGAGTGGCTCCTGCGGACGACCGAGGTCCGGTTACTGTGCGTCCGCTGGCAGGTGGCGGTCGTCCACCGGGATGGCCAGGATCTGGTGTTCTCGTACCGAAACGCGCAAGTGGCCCAGCAACTGGCAGCGCTCAGCCGGGGGCGGGTGAAGGTGGTGGACGAGAAGAGCGCATACTTGCGGCTGAGGCCGGAGGAGGAGGAGCCAGTGGCCATGTACCGGCTTCTGATCGGAGTACTCGGCCCGGTCCCGGCGGATCCGGCCTCTCCCCCACCTGCCACCCCCGCCCCAACCGTGCGCGACCCGGGTACCGCATCAACTGGGTCAACGACTCCGAGGAACCCGGGACGACCCAGGAGATAATCTCTCCGGGGGTGTTCGCGGCTACCCCTTCCACTTCACAAAGGCTTCGAGAGCATAATATTCTGGCAGGCCCAGCGCATCGTAGATTCTGGCGGTCGCAAGGTTCCGGTCTTCGGCTCGTTGCCAGAATTCTCGCCGGTCGGTGCCCCCCGGGAACATCGCCTTGTCCTTCTGCGACTGGTGCCGGAAGATCGCCTGCTTCTTCCGTTCGAGGACGTCCGGGCTGATCGGGACTGCCATCTCCACCTCGTGCGGTTCCCACTCCTCCCACGCTCCCCGGTACAGCCAGACGTCGAAGTGCTGGTTCTTCGCCCGGACCTGCCGGACGGCCGAGAAGATCGCCTCAGCGCAGATTCGGTGCGTCCCATGTGGGTCGGACATCTCCCCGGCCACGTAGATCTGGGCTGGCTGGATTCGACCAAGAAGTTCGGCGATGTCGGCCACGTCCTGGGGGTGGATCGGATCCTTGGCAGCGGTTCCAGTCCGGTAGAATCGCAGGTCGAGGAACTCCAGTTGCTCGGCCGGGATGCCACATGCGAGGGCCGCCGCTCGGGCCTCGGTCGAGCGGATCAGACTCTTGATCTTGAGAACCTCCGGACTGTCCGGCTGGCCTGGCTTCTTGGCGTCCAGGAACCGATCAACCCGCTCCTTGATCGTTCCCGCACTCGATTGTTCAGCCGCGCTGCCGAATGCCGAGAGAAACTCGTCGACGAAATCGATGAACCGGCGGGCGTCGTGGTCAAAGACTGCAATGTTCCCGCTTGTCATATATGCGACATGGACCTTGTGCCCTTGCTCGATCAATCGGATGATCGTACCGCCCATGCTGATCACATCGTCATCCGGGTGCGGGCTGAAGACCAGGATCGTCTTGATTCCCGAATCGCCAGGCGTGACGTCGGAAGATCCGGAACCCAGCGAGGGACTGGACGACTTGATGCCGTGACGACTCGCACCCGTCACCCGACCGGCAGGGTACGGCATGATGGTGGCCATTCGGTCGTGGAAGACCTCTTCCCCGATCCGCTCGGCTGGTCCCTTCTCCCGCAGCAGTTCGTACAGGTGGTGTTCGCGGAAATCGTAGTCGTTGAGCTTCTGGAGACCCTTGTTCGCGGTCCGGGCGAGCCCAACGACCGCTTTGCGAACGAGTTCCGGGGTCCAGTCGCATGGGCCGACCTCCCAGGGCCGCTTGATCGCCGTCAGATCGGCAGCGGCGGCCTCGTCCAGAGCAACCGTGGCATCCGGGTGTTCCTGGAGGAAGCTGGCCGAGATGGCTTCGGTCGGTGGTTGCTCAACCGCCTTGGCCACGATCCCGGACTTGTGCTCACCGAACGCCATGAGGAAGACCCGGCGGGCATCCAGAATGCTCGCCACTCCCATCGTGATCGCCTGGTTCGGGACGTTCTCTTCCCCGAAGAACCCGCTCGCAGCATCGCGGCGAGTGATGCTATCGAGGGTCACCATGCGCGTCCGGCTATTCCGCGGAGAGCCCGGCTCGTTAAATCCGATGTGCCCGGTCCGGCCAATCCCCAGGATCTGGACGTCCACTCCCCCCGCAGCCTTGATCTTCTTCTCGTAACCCGCGCAGAACTCATCCACTTCGTCGGCTGGGAGGGTGCCGTCGGGGATATTGATGTTCCCCCACGGGATGTTCACATGATTGAAGAACGTTTCGTGCATCCACCGGAAATAGGAATGGGGATCCTCTTTCGGCATCGGGTAGTATTCGTCCAGGTTGAAGGTGATCACCCGGGACAGGTCGAGCCCTTCCTCCTTGTGGAGCCGGATGATCTCTCGATACAGCCCGACGGGGGTCGACCCGGTGGCCAGCCCGAGGATGGTCGACTTCCCGGCGGCATTCCGTGCCCGGATGAGCTTGTCGATCTCACGGGCCACGTACTTCGACGCAGCGACCGCGTCTGGAAACGGCAGAGCGGGAACGCGGGTGTGGGGCAGCGGGTGGAGCGACGCCATTGGCGAAGGAGCCTCTCGGACCGGGGAGTGGGACCGGTGAGGTGGTGTTGTAGCGGCCAGCCGAATCGCGGGCAGGGGAGGTGGGATACTGCTGGTGGTTGTTCCAGGACCAACAAAAAGTCCTCTCATCCACAAACCCGGTGAGGATGTCTCATTCCAGGAGCAATCATTGGTATACTGGGAGGTCAGGCTCGGCAGGACCCTCGCGCTCCCGTGTGCATGTCTCATCGTCTTTCCGTCGATGCGACATCCTCGGACGAGTTCATGTGTCAGGTCAGTGCCGGAACAGGAACTCACGGGTGTTGATTAAGGCCCACATCACATCTTCCCAGGCTTTCCGCTTGTCCGCCCCCTTGGCGATATGGGCCAGCGCCAGTTTCTTCTCGTCCTCGAACGGCGGACGCGAGAGGGCCGCGTAGTAGAGGTCGGTGAGCACGTCGTTATCGGAGACCTTCCCGCCCAGAAGCTTCCCGAGCCGGTTGTTCGGGTTGCGGATCTTCTCGTTCACCGTCGGGCCGTTGATCAACTGGAGCGCCTGGGCCAGGTTTCCGTCGCTCTCCCGCTCGCACTCACACGCCAGTTCCCGGGCTGGCTGGCCGAATGTCTTCAAGAATGGGTGATTCACCTCGCCGTCAGGTAACTGAATCGCTCGCGTCCCCGCAGGGAGCCCCGCGAACTTCTCGGGGACGGCTGTCACATCGCACAGCGCATCCAGGAGTTGTTCGGCCGTCAGCAACTTCGTGACAGCGTGGGAGAAATACTTGGCATCGTCCCGGTTCGTGTCCGTCGGCTGGGCCGAGAGCTGGTACGTCCGGGACTTCATGACCGTCTTGATGAGATACTTGATGTCGAATTTGTTCTTGGCGAAATCCTTCGCCAGCGCATCGAGCAGTTCGTCGTTACAGGAGGGGTTCGATTCCCGGAAGTCATCGACAGGATCGACGATCCCCTTGCCCATCAGGTGGAACCAGACCCGGTTCACCACCGACTTGGCGAAGAACGGGTTGTCCGGTTTCGTCAGCCAGGCCGCCAGGGCAACGCGCCGGTCACTGGAGGCGGGCACTTCGACATCCCCGACGCCAGGGTATCGGGGCTTCATGGTCTTTCCGGTTCGGGGCTGGCTGACCTCCCCATCACGTGCCGAGAAAATCACCTCGGCCCCGACGACCGGGGTCGCGGGCTTGGTCCCAACCACTGGTTCGGGCTTGTTCCGGACCCGGGCAAACCAGGCGGCCATCCCATAGTAATCGTCTTGGGTCCAGCGCTCGAACGGGTGGTTGTGACACTTCGCACACTGCATCCGGACCCCGAGGAACAGTTGGGCCGTCGTCTCGGCGAGGCTCTGCGGATCTTTCGCGATCCGGTAATAGTTGGCTGGTGGATTGGAGTACGTATTTCCGGACGCGGTGATCAACTCGCGGACAAGCTCATCTATCGGCGTGTTCCGCTGGAAGTGTCCGTGGAGCCACGCCTGGAACCCATACGACCCCTTGATCTGGATTGTCTTGCGGCTGCTTCGGAGAACATCGGCCCACTTCAGCGCCCAAAAATCCGCGAATTCGGGCGCATTGACGAGCCGGTCGATTAGTTTTTCTCGTTTCTTCGCGTCCTTGTCGGCGAGGAATGCCTTGACCTCGTCTCCGGTCGGGAGTCTGCCGATGCAGTCGAGGTGGGCACGGCGGACAAACTCATCGTCGGTACACAGTCCCGACGGCGCGATCGTCATTTGCTTCAGTTTGGCGAAGACGTGAGTGTCGACGTAGTTCGTTTCGGGTGGGTTCGGCCAGACGAACCCCTCGCGGGGCTCCAGGAACGTGACCCGCACAGCAACCATCTGTTCGAGATAACGGCACAGAACCGCGATCTCCCCGGACCGTTTGAACTCGACGAGCCCGGCCGGATTCACATCGGCGATGGAGGGATCGGAGGTGCTAAAGTTCGTCAGTCGGGTGACATCCCGGGTTTTCCCATCGACGAAGGTGGCGTTCACGGCGAGTTGCTGCCACCGTGCGGGAGCATGGAGCACCCGGTTACCCGGAGCGACCTGGATGCCCTTCACGGCAGGCAGGCTGGGGGAATCGTCGGCGAGCCCCTCGGTCAGCCACGCCGCCATCATCTCGGCCGGGACGCTGGTGAGGCCGAACCGCTGCCCGCCCTCGTGCGGCACCGAACCGACACTCTTGAGGAGCATCAGGCTGGCCAGCGGATCGTGCTTGTCGGTCCGTCGACCGAACTGGTCGCGTGTGAGTTGGAGGAAATCCGCAGCCGGATCGAACCCGCGAAGGGAGAGCTTGAATCCGTTCTTTCCACTCGGGGTGCCGTGACATGCTCCCATATTACAGCCACCGACATTCATGGCGGCGACCACATCTCGACGGAAACTGACCGGGGCGGGTCGATCCATCCCACTGACCGTTACCGCCACCCGGGCCTCCTTCCCGCCGACAGCGATCACGACTGCCGTGGTGCCATTCTTTTTCGGCCGCAGGAAAAGCCCGGTCTGGAGGTCGACGGTGTCGGAAGGTTCGACCCGTCCGGTAGCGACGGCGGTGAGATCTCGCACGGAGCCATCGGGGTATTTCCCGGTGACAACGAGTTGTCGGGCGTCGCGGATTCCGTCGAGAGTGACCGTGGACGGAAACACGTCGAGGGCAGTGGGTTGCCCGGCGACGGAAGCCTGATCGGCGGGGTCGATTGGCGGGGCGGCCAGGGTGGCGGGGGATGCCATCGAGAGAACGACAATCGCGCAGACGGCGAGACGCAGGAAGGTACGGGCAGGCAGCATGGATCTACCCTCTCGGCGGGTGGTGGGGCGGGGGTGTTCCCCGGTGTGCCGAAGAAGCGGAGGGACGGCGGGATTCAGGCAGCATTCACGGGCTCTTTGTTACTTTAACCGATCCCCGGGGGTCCGGCGAGAGAAAATCCGGATTCAGATCACTCAAAGGGAGGGGAGGCGTTCCGAGAGTGCGATCTGTATTCACCCCTTCAGGGTGAAGAGGGTCAAACCACAACCTCTCCATCAATGGGTTTTCAGGAACCCCAGGGCAACGCCCTGGGCTGAGAAATCTCACCCCTTCAGGGTGAAGAGGGTCAAACCTCGACCTCCATATTGATGGGTTTTCAGGAACCCCAGGGCAACGCCCTGGGCTGAGAAATCTCACCCCTTCAGGGTGAAGAGGGTCAAACCACAACCTCTCCATCAATGGGTTTTCAGCCTGAAAGGCGGAGATCCCTCAGCCCAGGGCAACGCCCTGGGAAGACGACCACCCACCCTCTTCCAGCCTGAAGGGCTGGGATAACCGCAGTGGAATCAACACCATTGGAAACCCGGGGGGTACCCAATCGTCCAAATCCTCTACCGCTCAATCGGCAGCGTGATCGATCGGCCCTCCTGGTGCGATCGGTAGATCGCTGTGAACAGCTCCACCACGGCCCGGCCCTCCTCCCCTGAGACCAGAGGAGGCCGCCTCTCTCGCACAGCACAGAGGAAATCGCGGATTTGCAACCCGTGGTAATGCACGGTCCCATCGACCGCCGCGAACCGCTCTCGGTCCTCGGCCTGGAATTGGGCGAGGAGGCCGTCTTCCCCGGGAATCGTCCAGAGATCGGTGACCGGAGGCTCGGCGATGGTGGTCATCCCGGCGACGAAGGTGGCTCCACGGTCCGTCTCCACCCCGACAGATGCCCCATTCGATCCGTGGATGTGGATCTTGGCGTGGATTCCCGGCTTCTGCGATACGCTGGTGATGATCGACCCGAGCCCGCCAGAGCGGAATCGGATCGTTGCCACGGCCGTGTCGTCGACTTCGACCGTCGGGTGGTTCAGGTTCGCCCAGTACCCGCTGACTTCAGCGGCCGGACCCATTAGCCAGAGGAGCATATCCAGATGGTGCGCGGACTGGTTCACCAGAACCCCACCACCTTCGGTGTCCCATTTCCCCCGCCACGGGTCCGAGAGGTAGTACGCTGGCTCGCGCCAACTGTACATCAGGAACACCCCCAGGGCCGGTTTTCCGATCTTCCCGGCATCGATCGCCGCTCGCATCCGCACAACCGGTTCGTAGAGCCGACGCTGACTGATCACTCCCAGGGTGACACCCGATTTCCGGGCGGCAGCCAGCATGGCATCACAATCCGCAAGGCTCGCAGCCATCGGCTTCTCGACCAGAACGTGAACCCCCGCCTCGGCAGCCCGGACGGCCGGTTCCGCATGGAGAGGGTGTGGGGTTCCGATGACGACAACCTCGACTCCGGCCTCGCATAGCATCACGCCCACATCGGAGAAGGGCCGGACCCCATAGGTCGCTGCGAACGCGGCGGCCCGGTCCGGGCTGGTGTCGCAGGCAGCGACAAAGTCCGCCTCCGGGAGCGACCGCAGGGCCGCCGCGTGGATCGATCCGATCTTCCCACACCCTACCAGCCCAACCCGTACCGGCTTCACGCGCGTGGTCCTCCGGAAAGTGGTCAAAAGCCCAGGATATCTACGATGACATCTGTGAATGCGATGATCGGCGGTGCACGGCCTCCATAGAGCCAGCCGGGACAGCACCCTGAATAGCAACCCATATGAGAGGAGCTATGGGAGGCATTGTAGATCAGGGCGAAATACTGGCCGAACAGCACCAGCCAGGCCCCGACCGCCCTCTTCCACCAACCACGTCCAAGCCCGGTCACCCCTGCCCACACGAGCGGGGCCAGCAGCAGGGCAAATGCCGGAGGGGTCCACGGGTAGTACGGAATGACCAGGAGCACTGCCTCGGAGGCAAACAAGCCGAAAGCGTACAGTGGAACCAACAGAATCCACTCACCAGCAACCGCGACAGGGACCCGGCCGACGAACAGCAGCACGAGTCCGACCAGACTCAGACAGAGCGGAACCCAGAAGCAGTACGCCACCCAATCCTTTTGGCAGCCCCAGCCTATCAGGAGGATGAGTGCGACCAAGAAGATCAAGCAGAGCACCCTCCTCCGCGAGCCCCATCGCATTGGTGATTCCTCGGAAACGCGGGATCGGGTGCCACGGGCGGCGGGTCCCCCCGTGAAGGCGTCGCATGGGCACTGGGCCGCTACCAGCCTCGATCGAGCCAGCCGGAATAGCACTCAATCACAGAGGTGCTATGAGAGGCATTGTAGATCAGGGCGAAGTCGCCTTGCGTACCACCCCGACCCCGGTGGGGTCGCAGCCATTAGCCGGTGGTTGAGCGAAGCGATACCACCGGCTGGCGGTCACGGAGGCAATCGGTGTTCGCGTGAGAGCCTCTGTCCCCGCCCCCGGTGGTCGAGCTGCGCTCGACCACCGGNNACCACCGGCTAATCGCTGTGACCCCTCCGGGGTCAGTTCGACGTATACCGTTGTCGCCTTCGCTGAACCCCTCATTCAGAGTTGGACGGGTTACCATGCTGGCAGGATCGCGCTGACATTCAGGCGATCCTATTCTGTTACACTTTCGGCGGTGCCCCGCTCGTCCGACTCGGGCGCAGCGATCTCCCGGGGCAGTTGGTCGAGAGGGCTTGTTGCAGCCAGGGCTGTTGAGAGGCGGACGACCGGAACGCCCGTTTTCCGGACCTGTACGAGTGTCTTGACCGCCATCAGGAGTCGGCGGTTGCAGGCATCGATCCGGCGCTGGTGGAACTCCGACTGGGTGATCGTGGCGGTGGTCAGTTTGCGGGCGTACATCAATTCGGCATGTTGCAACTGGAGCCAGGCCGACACCACTCGCCCGGCGAGGATCTGCTCCATCTGGGACGCTCCCTCCGATAACACCCCCCGACGGAGATTGTCCAGTCGTTTCCGGACGGCTTCCTTCATGGCCAGGTCGCTGCCCCCCAGGGCAGTGAGGATGCCGTCCTGGGCCATCTGCACGAGGTTCCCGCCCAGCATCGTGATCGCCTCCGGGCTCTGCAGGAGTGTACGGAGCACGGGAAGGGTCGTCGCATCCCCGGCCCTGGCCCGGGTCAGGAGGTCCGTCATGTCGTTTGGGGCAGGGAGGGAGAGTGGGGCGTTTGGAGTCGTCGATTCGGTCACGGGTCTTTCTCCATTCCCCGCGGTGGTGCCGTTTGTATCCGGCGTTGGTGAGGGCAGCCTCAACAACCAGGGCGACGAACTGGTCGATCACCTCGAAGGGGGCGTCCAGGGCCGCGCAGGTATCGCGTTCGGCCTGTTCGGCCTCGCGCTGGCTCCGGCGTCGGTCGCGGGCCTCAATGTCCTCCCAGGCCGCACGTTCGGCCTCGGGGCCGCAGCCGATATACTCCCGGACGACCTTCCCATCGACCCTTCGTGAGCGGGTGTAATACCGTCCTTTGTCCCAGCCCATACGAACGTCCCGGGTGTCGTCAGGTGTGTCAGCTGCGTCCCCGCGGGGAATCACGCGGGACCGCCAACTCCACACCTACTCGATCGGGTTGCCTGACGGCGGCAACGCAGGGGGAACAGGTGGAGATTGGTGGAGAGTGAGCCACACCCTTCAAGTTGGAATTGTGTCAGTATGGAGACACGTTTCGCTGGATGCGACAGCATCACCCCACCGATGATTCTTACAAGTTACAAAACTCAATAAGCGAATTCATACCCTGGAAAGACCCTCTTACCTCCCCCCTTGTGGGGGAGGTCGGCCCCGCCTTGGGGGCCGGGTGGGGGGAACCTTCGCAACACGACCACCTGATACCGGAACCCGTTGAGACTGTCGCATCAATGGAAAGACGATTGGACGTATAAACGGGAGGGCGAGGCTCCTGCCGAGCTGCACGAGCCTCACTCTCGGCAGGAGCCTCGCCCTCCCGTTAGATCGATAATCGCTCCGGGAATGAAACAGCCTCTGTGGTCCTGTATCCGGGTCAATTCGTGTTCCCGTCAGAGCCTCTGTCCCCGCGCCCGCTCAAGGCTTGAGGCTCACACCGCTGAGTGGATGCTGAGTCACCGCTTCCCAGGCCAACTCCTGCAAGAGGAGGTTGAGTTTCTCCTCCTGATCCCCGAGCTTGGCCTTCTTCAGGATCTCGGGCACAGGTAAGCCGACCGGGCATCGGCGATAGATCACGGCGTAATTGCAATACGCCACCAGCGCCTGAAGGGGAGGTGTCCCGTGGCCGAGGGGATCGGTGAAGAGAGCCTCCTGCGTTTTCAGCCCTGGTGCCTTTCCGTCGATGATCTTCTCACGTAGCGCGATAACCGCCTGGGGGGCCGGCACAATGTACAAAACCGTCTTGCCCTGTTTCTTGTTCAACTCCTGGATGTGCTCATCAATCAGCTTGAAATACACTGCGTGGCGTTTCCGCAACTCCTCGCCCGTGATCGCGTTGTGATCCACCTTCTCCGGTCGCTTGGTGGTCGGCTCGTAAATGTCCCAACGCAGCCAGATGGGCTGGACACAGATGCGAATGTCCTTGTTGTGTTCCACCGCCAGGTCGGTGAACTTTTCGATGCCCGGGTCGGGGAGGAAGATCGGTGACAGGGTCAGGACATCGACTTTGCCGCTCTTGAGTGCCTCCTTGGCTTTGTTGTCCTTGTCGGCGATGTCCCAGTGCTGGATCACTCGCGAGCCGCCAATCGACGAAGTGCCGATCTGGGTGTGATTGGGGATCTGGGCCTTCTTGGCGAGATCAGCCACGATCCCCGGCACCCACACGTGGAAACTGTGCCCGCAGGTGAAAATGCGCTGACCCTTCGTGATCGGCTCGGCCAGTTTATCGTTCGGCTTCTCCTGTGCTGATACCGGGGCGAGTAGAGGGAACACCGCGCTGAGCAACCCCAGAGCCGTGAGGACTCGTCCCCACGGGAGCCTTGTCGGGGTGGGAGCAAGCATTGAGAGGACTCCTTGTGTTTGAGATTGATGGAGAAAGCCGAACCCCAATCGTAGGAGGGAAGGGGGGAGATTCACTCCGATGGTACTCAACTCGGGATGCGGTGACGCGGACGCTTGTGGGTCGTACACACATCGACTATCCGGCCCGATTCCTCCAGCGCCATGTGGTACCGTTGCTCTCCCTCCAAACGGTGTAGCGAGACGTGGTAGGATTGCCCTGACGCTGCGAGGTAAGGGCGAGACTCCGGGCTGTTGGGCGCTCGGAGTTGACCCCACGACCCGTCTCCGAGGTAGACAATCCCGTCGCGGTCGATATGCCCGCCCCGCATTGGGTGAGTTCGCTTGAACGTATGGTCGTGGTGCTCGAGAACCACATCGACCTCGTGCCGCTCAAAGAGCGGAACCCAGTGCTCGCGGTTGCCCGATCCGGTGTCGTCGCTGGGCCGATACGAGGGATAGGCCGGAACATGGTTCACCACCACGACATGTGGCCGCCCCGCCCGGTCCCTCAGAGCCTTGTCCAGCCAGTCGGTCTGCTCGCCGCCGATCGGTGAGACGTGACCAGTATCGAGCAACACGAGTGAGAGGTAATCGCCGAAGTCGAGGGTGGCGTAACTCGTGTCACGGAACAGCCCATCGAAGAGGGCGAAAAAGAACGGGGCGTTCGAGCGGAGGCCGTTGTAGCCGCCGACAACCTCATGGTTGCCGATGCAGGCGAGCATCGGGATGAGTCGCCCCTTTGAATCGACCATGTGCTGGTGATAGTTGCGAAGGAACCCGAGCATGGTGGCAGCGGAGGTGCCGTTGTCGTAGGCGATGTCGCCGCCGATGACCGCAAACCACGGATCCTGACGGGCCGCGATGGCGTTCACTGCCGCCGTGTGCGGATTCACCCCACAGTCACCTCCCGAAACAAACGTGAGCGAATCCGTCGCCTTCGCTGGCATCGTTCGGAAGTGATAGGTGGTCGGATTGTGGCCGATCTGGAAGCGGTATTCCCCGCCGGGTGTCAAGCCGGTCAGTTCCGCGCGGAAGAGCTTCAAATCGGTGAGCGGAAATGGCCGAACTGTCGGCTTCACGGAAGCCCAGGCGGCGGTGGTCGTCGGTGCAAACGAGATAACACTCTCAGCGTAGCTCGTGTTATGGCCAACCCACTGCACGGTCATCGTCGTGGTGGGGTCGCGTTGCCAGGTGAGGAAGAGGTTGTCCGGGGAGGTCGTGGTGGGGTGGTCGTGGGTGCCGGCCGATGAGCGATGGCCGAGCAGCTGTGGGCCAGCCGCCAGCGCGGCGGCAAGGCTCCGGACCGAAGTCCCGAGGAAGGAGCGGCGATCAACCGCAAACATGGTGTGACTCGAAGAGAAAATCGGCGGGAGTTCTGGCGGGATTACTGGCAGTATAGGGATGAACCCCGGCGAGCGGGGAAGGTATCGGGGAATTTGTCGCTTTTTTCACAAGCTGGGCCGGAAGTCACGATCCCGTTGGAGGAGAGGTGTTTGGGTTGGGTGTAACCGTTGGGGTTTCGTCGGTCGGCGCGGAAGTGCCCAGGGCTTACGCCCNNTGGCCATCCTGGCCATGCTGGGCCGACACGGGCAAGATGCCCGTGCCACCAGATTTCACGGTCTCGTTTCTGGACAACTCCTTAGCCCTGGGCGGAAGCCCTGGGAACCCAGGCGATTCCAGGTGAGCATGCGATTCCCACCGGCAACCGCTGCGAGCCCTCCGGGGTCGGGGGTGACAGGATCAGGACTTCAACCACAACTCCGGGCTGGGGTTCACAGCAATTGAGCGGAGCATCACACCGACCGCAGTTGCGGCCACTACTTTGCGGTGGCTGTCGCTGGCTCGACGATTGTCCCCTCGGCCAGATCGTCTCCGGGGCGGACGACAAGCGTCTCCCCGCCGACCAAACCTCCGGCGACCTCGACCACGGTGCCATAATCCCGCCCGACAGTCACCGGCCGGTAGCGAATGGCGTTCTGGGAGTCGAGCAGAGCGACCTTGGTTCCCTCAGAACGAGTGACAATCGCTGCCCCGGGTACACGAACAATGTCTGCTGGAGCGTCCAGTTGGAATTTCACTTGCAAGTACATCCCCGGGAGTAGGGCGAGATCCGCATTCGGGACATCCACCTCGACCCGCAAGGTGCGAGTGAGTGGATCGACCGCGTTAGTTGTCCTGGCGACGACGCCTGGGAAAACCCTCCCGGGCACTTCCCGGCGTGACACGGGTGCGACCTGTCCAGCATGGACCGAGGTTGCGAACGTCTGGGGAACATCGGCGAACACCCGAATGGTATCAATCCGGGCCAGGTGAAAAAGTTCCTTGGATGCCGCGTTGTCGGCGATCATCAGCGCACCCGGGTCGAAGTTCCGGGCGGTCACCACCCCGGCGAACGGGGCGGTCACCTTCTGGAACGCTTGCAGATCCTCCAATCGCTTCACATTCGCTGCGTTCGCCTGAATCGTTGCCTCCGAGAGTTCGACAGTGGCGGACGCGACTTTGAGGGCTGCGTCCGAGTCGTCAAGATCCTGCTGGGAACTGCTACCTCGCTCGAAGACGTTCCTGGCACGGATCAGATTGAGCCGGGCCAGTTCCGCACTCGCTTTATTGCGCTGCCGGGTGGCCCGGGACTCATTCAGGGCGGCTCGCGCCTGGAGCAGTTGTCCGTCGACCTCGGGTGTCTCGATCTCGGCCAGGAGTTGCCCTTCCGTCACCCGGTCCCCGATGTCCACCAGCCACCGCTTCAAATACCCGCTCGTGCGAGCGTAGATCGCCGTTTCAAGAAGCGGGACTGCCGTCCCGGGGAGAATCTGTTCCACCCGGGTCGGTGCCCGCTCGGCCTTCGTGACGAGTACCCGTGGCCGATCGCTTCGCAGCGCTGACGCTGCGCCTTCTCGGTCGAGTTGTTGCCGTGCCCGCGCCTTCAGTCCTGCAATGGCCAACGCGGCGAAGACAACAACACCCAGCGCTGCCAGACCTCCCAGACGGAGGAACGAAGGTCTCTGTGCCGGGGCTTCAATCGGGTGCTCCACTGGTGTGGAGGTGGACACGGAGGCGGGGGACTCGGTGAGTGTTGTGGCGATCATGACGTGCTCCCTTCGGCGTGGTGAACTTGATCCGCCCCAGTAGCTTCGGGCGGGCGACGGCGGAGGACGCTATACAGGACGGGAACGAAGAACAGAGTGTAGCAGGTCGCAACGAGAAGCCCGCCGATCACCGCCCGGCCAAGAGGAGCATTCTGTTCCCCCCCATCCCCCAATCCGAGCGACATCGGCAACATCCCGGCGACCATCGCCAGGGCCGTCATCAGCACCGGACGTAGACGGGTCGAGCCGGCGTCGAGTGCTGCCTGCGTGGCATCACGTCCCTCGCCCCTGCGCTCGTTGGCGAAGGTGACCATAAGAATGCTGTTTGCTGTCGCGACTCCCACAGTCATGATCCCACCCATCAAGGCGGGAACACTCACCGTGGTGCCTGTGGCGAACAACGCCCAGAGAATACCCGCGGCCGCACCAGGGAGCGAGGTGAGGATCACGAGCGGGTCGATCCAGGACTGGAAGTTCACCACCATCAGGAGGTAAACAAGAAGGACCGCGAAGAGGAGCCCGAACCCGAGTCCGGTAAACGACTCATCCATGCTCTCGATCTGACCACGGATGGCGAGAGTACTTCCCTTGGGGAGAATCCCCTTCGCATCCGCCACGACCCGCCGGATGTCGTCGGCCGCACCACCCAGATCTCGGTCCTGGACGGTGGCGCACACCTCGTAGACGGTCTGCACGTTGTAATGGCTGATCAGTCCTGCGGACTCCGATCGCCGCAGAGTGGCCAGGTTGGTCAGGAGTTGCGGCGCCCCGGTGCCACCGGCCGTCACGGGTGTACTCAACAGGGCGTCGACAGTGTCGAGCCGGCCCTGGGGGGTCTGGACCGCCACCCGGTAGTTGACCCCGTTTTTCGCATTCACCCAAAAATTCGGAGTCCCCTGAAAAGACGAACTCAGCGACACCAGCAGCGACCGGGATGCAGCTTCCTGGGTGATATTGAGCCCGCTCGCCATCACCCGGTCTACCTCGACCCGAAGCTCGGGAGCATCCGGGATCTGCCGCAACCGCACATCCACCACGCCTGGCACTCGGGCCAGTTGCTCCCGGAGTTTCTTCGCCACCGCCAGGTTTTCCTCTCGCCGGACTCCAACCACCTGGACGTTAATCGGTGCCGACTTGCCGAATGTCAGGACTTGCCCGGTGATGTCGGCCGGGAGGAAGTCGAACGTGCAAGCGGGGAACCGGCGGGGCAACTCTTGCCGCAGGCGACGGACATGATCAGCAGTTGGCGCGTGATCAGGCTTCATTGATACCAGAATCTCACCATCATAGACACTAACCAGTTCATTACTGATATAGGCGGTGTTCGTGTAGAACGGAGAGACACCCATATTGTCGAGAATGGTGTCGCGCTCTCCCGTCGGAACTTCCTCCCGGATCACGTCTTCGACATGTCCAAAGATCCGCTCCGTCTCCTCGATCCGTGTGCCGGCCGGAGCGCGAACATGCAGCCGGATCTGCCCGGCATCCACCGTTGGGAAGAAGTCTCGGCCGATGAGGGGGAGCAATGTGAACGACCCCAACGCGAAGGCGAGCATCCCCGCGACCGTCACCCCGCGGTTGGCCAGCGCCAGGGCAAGCAGCCCGCGGTACGCCTGTCGGACCCGCTCGAACGCCCTCTCGAACCGCGCGTGCAGCCGACCGAACGCTCCGACTGGCTCGTCATGGTGCCCGCTGGCGTATTGCTCGGCCTCGCCTTTGAGGAGGAAGAGCACGAGGGTCGGGATCAGGGTGCGCGAGAGCAGATAGCTGGCCAGCATGGCGAAGATCACGGCCAACGCAAGGGGGATGAACAGGTACGCGGCCGGGCCAGTGAGGAAGACCACCGGAACGAACACGATGCAAATAGCCAGCGTCGACACGAATGCCGGAACCGCGATCTGCTGGGCACCATCGAGGATGCCCTGGCGGATCGGTTTGCGCATCGCCAGGTTCCGGTGCACGTTCTCGATCTCGACGGTGGCATCGTCGACCAGGATGCCGACCGCCAGCGCCAGTCCACCGAGGGTCATCACGTTGAGTGTCTCGCCGAACGCCCAAAGAGCCACGATAGACGACAGGACCGAGAGTGGGATGGAAATCACGACGATCAACGTGGACCGCCACGATCCGAGGAACACCAGGATCAGCCCGGCAGTCAGCCCCGCAGCGATGGCCCCTTCCTTGAGCACGCCCTCCACTGCGTCCCGGACGAACACCGACTGGTCGAAGAGGATCTCCAGTTTGAGTTCTGGTGGCATCTGCGCCTGAATCCCGGGCAGGGCCTCCCGGACCCGTGCGACCACATCAAGCGTGGATGCCCCCTCGCCCTTGAGGATCGGGAGGAGAACCGCTCGCTTTCCGTCACGGCGGACGACGTTGGTCTGGACCGCGTAACCGTCTCGAACCTGGGCCACGTCTCGCAGGTAAACCGGTACCCTTCCCACCGTTTTGACGGGGATTTCGTTGAAGGCTGCGACCACTTCCGGGCTACTGTTGACCTTGATGTTGAAGTCGGTCTCGCCGATCTTGGCGGTCCCGGCGGGGAGGATCAAGTTTTGCGCGTTCACTGCCGCACTGACGTCTGCGGCGGAGAGGCCGCGGGCGTAAAGTTGGTCCGGATCAATATCCACCATGACCTGGCGGGGTTTGCCGCCGTATGGCTGGGGCACCCGTGCCCCCTGAACCGTGCCTAGCCGCTGAATGATGAAGTTCGCTGCGTAGTCGTACAGTTCCGCCTCGGTCAGGGTATCGCTGCTGACAGCGATCTGGGCGACCGGGACACTCGTTGCGCTATAGCGGACGATGTAGGGGGGGGTGGTCCCTTGCGGCATGTTGTTGAGCACGGTCTGGCAGGTCGCGGTGACCTGGGCCACGGCAGCCTCGATCTTGGCTCGTGGCTGGAAGTAGATGCGGATCACCCCGACCCCGGTGTACGCCTGACTTTCCATGTGCTCGATATCATTGACCGACGCCGTGAGCACTCGCTCGGTGACCAGGAGGATCCGTTTCTCAACGTCATCAGCCGGCATGCCGGAGTAGAGGTAAACAACCGTGACAACCGGAATATCAATGTCGGGGAAGTTGTCCACTGGCATTCGACGGATCGCCACCAGCCCGACGACGAGGATGAGAAGGGACGCGACGACGAATGTGTAAGTGCGGTCAAGAGCGAGTCTTACGATCCACATGCGATGGTCACCCCACGCAACGGGCAGCGGGTCGGACCTCCTGCGACTGAACGGGGGGGCAGGCGGTTCGGAAGGGGATACCGAGCCGACTCGGGTGGTTAACATCACATTATCGATAATCAATAATTTTTCGACCTGGCATCACTGCCGTCGGCAGTGGATAATGCTGGGAATCCTCACTCTCCGGGGTCCGAGCATGCCCGTCCAGAAAGCCAGTGTCCGCGACCAGATCCGTCGGACCCTGACAGAGCGGATTTTGGCGGGTCATTATCAACCGGGAGACCGTCTCATCGAGTTGCAGATTGCGCGGGAACTGGGCACCAGTCAGGGGTCTGTCCGGGAGGCCCTGCGGGAGTTGGAAGCATCTCGACTGGTCGAGTCGGAGCCGCACCGGGGAACCCGCGTACGGGTGGTCAGTCTCTGCGAGATGCGCGAAGCCTATCAGATGCGAGGGTTATTGGAGCAGGCGGCAGCGATCACAGCGGCGAAAGCGTTCAAGGGCAGCGTTGGGAGTCTCAGGGACGAGGTTCAGGCGGTACTGCGTGCAGCGGAAGTCGGGGATTTCGGCGAACAGGCCGCTCATGTCTACGCTTTTCACCGCGCGGTCGTGGGAGCGTCCGGGAACGGGGTGCTGCTTCGACTCTGGGAGTCTCTGGCGTTCGAGACCCGGGTGCGGGTCCGGCTGGGATGGGGGCCAATCGATCCTAAACAGGTCGCAGCGTCTTACGAGGCGATCCTGACGGCCCTGGAAGAGGGTAATGGGAGGGTCGCCGGTCGACTGCTCCGCGAACACTCTGGAAAATTCGCGCCAGTGTCTGATCAACTTGATGCCGACTGATCTGCTCCCGCCGTCCTGGTTAGCCGAATTCATGACGAGTTCAATAAGCACTCAAATACACAAATAACAAACACGCTCCTCAGTCACAGCAACGAGGTTCGCGAAAACCACGTGACACGAGAGCGGATCTCGTGCGAAGATGATGGGGTCGTTCCCGCGAACCCGACGAGGTGCTCAGCATGATCCGCGTGCGACTGTGCCTGATCGCTCTGGGGTGTGCAGTTGGCGGCTGGGTCGCTTTCACCGGAACTGGCAGCGCCTTGGCCCCGATCCCGAAAGAGCGGACGACGCCCTACGTCAAATGGTCGGTCACCTCCGACCATTTCACGAATGAGATGCTCAACCCTCTGGTCGTCAAGGAGTTTGTTGTCGTTGGCACGAATCAGGGCGAACTTCGCGCTTATCGGACCGGAAACGGAGAGCCGGTGTGGACCTATCAGCACGGGAGCCGGCTCTTCCACAAACTGAGTAGCGACGGTGAACGAGTCTACTTCTCAGCTCATGGCGGCCTCACGGCCGTCACTGCCGACGCTGGGGAGAAGGTTTGGGCTGTGAATCTGGTGCAGGGCGAGGGACCGGTCCTCGCTCTACCAGAGAAAGGCCTGGTCTTGATTGCCGATAACGACGGAACCCTTCACGCATTGGAGGCGAAGACCGGCAAGAAGCGGTGGGACGCGGAGTTCCTCACTGACGCTCCGGCCGTTCCTCCGATGTTTGGCGGCAAGAGACTTCATATCAGCAATGACAAGGCGTTTCCGACCTGCCTTGTGAACGATGGAGAGATGGTGATCCTGAGCGTATTCGACCAGTGTCGGATTGTCTCCTTCAATGTGGCGAGTGGCAAGAAACTGTGGTCGTTCCAAACCAGCGGTTGCGTGTATGGTGAGGCTGTCGCGACATCAAACCACGTCTTCATCGGTAGTCAGGACGAGGCCTTTTACTGCCTCGACAAGAAGACCGGGAAGCAGGTGTGGAAGTTCGTGACGAAAGCCCGTGTGGCATCCGGCGGTGTTGTCGATGACCGGTACGTCTACTTCGGGTCGTGTGACGGGGGCCTCTACTGCCTGAGCCAGGCCGACGGGAAGCTACGATGGCGGTTTGAAGCGGATCGATTCCCAGATGGTAGCAACAGCGCGATCTACTCGGTTCCGGTCCTGCGCCAGGGTACGCTCTACTTCGCTGCCGGGGAGGGGCAGTTCTACGCGGTCGCCGCGGACTCCGGGGCATTGCGCTGGAAACTGCGGCCTGCTGCCAAATCCGAGATGTATTGTTCCCCTGCAACTGACGGGCGAAGCTACTTCGTGACGACGCGACCAGGCAGAGGTCTGGCGGGAGAGCAACCGGGGGTGTCTATGCTCGCGGCGATCTCCCTCAGATGATCGTTACCCCATCCCGTAGCGAGCCTTGGCCGCGTCGAGGATCATCCGGATCAGGTCGATGTGGGTGTGACCGAGCCCGTACGCGAGGTAGCACAGGTCGCCGGACTCGGGATTGAGACCCGGGAGCGGGTTGATCTCCAGGAAATATGGCACTCCATCGCGAACGCGGAAATCGGCCCGAGCCAGATCCCGGCAGCCCAGCGCGACGAACACCGCCAGCGCGTTGGCCTCGACTGCCCGGAGCACATCTCGCGGGAGTTTCGGTGGGATCTCGTAGTCCACCTGATTCAAGTAATCGCGTTTGACTTCCAGGCTATACACGAAGTGCTCGGTCGGTTGCTTCGGGACCACTCGCATCACACCCAGCGGCTGTGGTGGATCGTTCCCGATGATCGCGACTGTCAACTCGTCCCCTGCGATAAACTCCTCAACGAGCACAGGCTGCCGGTAGTCCTGCCAGAGTGCCAGCAGAGTCGGCCCGAGTGCTTCCGGTGTGCGAATCAAGCACCGGCTCCGAATCCCCTTGCTCGATCCTTCACAAACGGGCTTGGCGATGACCGGGAGCCCGAGCCCGGATTCTTCGAGCATCGCCGGGAACTCGGCGAAGTCGCCATCGTAGGGTCCGGCGGGGAATGAGAAGGTGAATCCTTTCGGAACCGTCACCTCAGCAGACTCGGCCACCCGCCGGCACATCTCCTTGTCCAGCGCGACAGCCAGAGCGAGAGGATCCGACCCGGTGTAAGGGATGCCAAGCATCTCACACACGGCCGGCACCCGGGCCTCGCGGGACCGCGAAGTCCCGGTCCCCTCGGCGAAGTTGAACACCAGATCGGGGGGATTTTTCTGGACCGCCTCCAGGAAGGGACGACCGTCGCCCAGTTCGATTGGCTCGTGTCCGAACGACCGAAGGGCAGCCGCCACCGCCCGGACAGTGACCGGGGAGTCGAATTCCTCATGGAAGTCGTCCGGGGCTCCGGTCGGGGCAGGGCCGTCCGGCTTCAGGTCGAACGCGATTCCGATCCGCATGGGGTCCTCCGGACCAGGCTGCCAGAAAACGCAGACAGACGCAGAGCAAACTCCGGAAGAGTTTGATCCACGTCTTCTCTGCGGTGCGAGAATATCCCGTTATCCGTTCGATGCCACGGTCCCGTTGTGCCCGGACCCGGAGAGGTGGCCGTTCATCACCGGGAGGGGGATAATCGGGCGAAGGCTCTCTCCATCCGGGACGTTCTCCTCGGGGAGTTCAGCACATCCGGTTTCGTCCCCCAGCTTGACGACATTCAGGGAACGCCGCCGGGCCATCCGCTCGTTCCCCTCCGGGATGAGGGCGGTCTTGTCGCCCTGGAGAAGCCCACTCACTCCCCGGGTGAGGGTCGGCACACCTACCGGTCCTGCTGGCTTGTCCTCGGCCTGGTAGCGAATCAACATCCCTTCGTAATTCCGCAGGACCACGGCATCATCGGCCATTGACACCAGATAATTCGGCATCATCGGGATCTTCCCGCCACCATGTGGGCTATCGACCACATAGGTCGGAATGCCGATCCCCGACATGTGGCCGCGCAGTCCCTCCATGATCTGCAATCCCTTCCAGACACTGGTCCGGAAGTGGCCGGCACCGGTCACCGGGTCGCAGTGGAAGAGATAGTAGGGCCGAACCTTGATCCGGAGCAAGCCGCGGAGCAGCGCTCGCATCGTCCCGAGGTCGTCATTGACCCCCTTGAGGAGGACGGAGTGGTTGTTCACTGGCATCCCGGCGTGGAGCAATGTCCGGCAAACCCGTGCAGCCTCGGGTGTCACCTCCCGGGGGTGGTTGAAGTGGGTCTGGATGTACACCTTTTCGGCAGATGCGAGCAGATCGACAAGCTCCTGGTCGAACAGCCGCTGGGGGAGGGTGACCGGAACCCGAGTCCCAATCCGGATCACATCTACATGATCGATCGCTTTGAGGTGATCAAGATAGTACCGGAGTTTCCCGATCGGGAGAGTGAGCGGATCCCCACCGGAGACGATCACGTCACGGATCGATCGGGTCCGTCGGACATAATCGATCATGCGCTCGTCGTCGGCGCTGACTCCTTCCCAACCGCCCCGAGTGAGAGTGGCGCGCTTCCGGGTGCAGTACCGACAGTACATGGAGCAGTTCGGCGTCGTGATCAGCAGAACTCGATCAGGATAGCGGTGGGTGAGCCCGGGGACGGGCGAGTCCTTGTCTTCTTCAAGCGGATCCTCCAACTCGTATCCCGACGGGTTTTCGGCTTCGAGTGGAGAGGGGACGGACTGCAGGCGGATCGGATCGTCCGGGTTGTCCGGATCGATGAGGGAAAAGTAGTAGGGCGGGATGGCGAGCTTGTAATGGCTCTCCAACCGGCCGATCGCTTCGAGTTCGGCGGCGGTGAACCGAAGGAGGGTGCGGAGTTGGCGGACCGACCGGATGGCGTTTTGAGTTTGCCATCGCCAGTCGTCCCAGAGGTGCTCCGGAACATCTCTCCATGTGGGGTGCCGCCGCGGACGACTCGGAGGTTCGTCGTCCTCGAACCCGCTCACCACCGGGGCCGCCGGTGGATTGGTGAGCGAGCGAGCGTCGGTCTCGGACATACCGGTCGTGACCTCCACGGGTCCGCGGTCCCGGGCCACGGCCGCACTGGCCACTGGCTCGACGGGTGCGCCCGACTGGGCTATTCGGCCGCAGCGGGAACGCTTTACGAAGCAATCGTAACGCGGGGTCTCTGAAATACAAGTTGAGCGGACCCCATCCCGGTCGGCTTTTGCGGCTTTTTTCGCGCCACCCTCGCTACACTCCGAACGGTTCATCGTTGCCGCTGCCAGTTCCGGTGTCTGGTTGTCTCCCAATCGACCCGGATATCGCCTGATACCGGCCCACGCAATCCGAATCAAGCGGAGATCCTCGCAGCCGTTTTCTGCCCAGGCTTCCCCCTCGGCGCTCCTTCATGGAATTCACAAGACCCCCACACCCGCGCAGACACGCGCAATCGACTCAACACTCCGGGCCGGCCTGGCCGATACAACCTGCGTCAATGGCGACACCGGCCCGGTCGGATCAGTCCGGGCATTCCGTAGGAGTTCATCGGCCATGCGCGCTCTCCTTGCAGGCTCCGTTTGCCTGCTGGCTGCGGCCACGGCAGCCGCCCAGCCCCCGGTCGCGCCGGCCACTGCGGCGACTCCGGTTCCGTCAGCCATTTCCGCGAATGCGACCGGGACGGCAACGACCGCCGTTTCGGCTGCTCCTTCCGCACCACCTACGTCGATGAGCGCTCCCGTGGTGCCGCTCTCCACCGCGCTGGGGGATACTGCTTCCCCAGAGTCCTCGGTGAACCTGGGTGAAATGACGGCTGGAAATCCGTGGCGGATGACCAACACAGGCTGGTGGGCTCAGGCCGACTACCTGCTGTGGTGGGTCTCATCCATGAACACCCCGAGCCTCATTCAGGCTGTACCAACAGCTGCAGCGCAGGCTTCGGTGGCGAACAACACCCCACTCGCCGCTGGGACCGCACAGCGCTACTTCCCGACGACCGATCGCGTGAAGTTTGGGGAATTCAGCGGCGTCCGATTAAACTTCGGATATAACTTTGACTCATTCGGCCTGGAGGCATCGGGATTCTACCTCGGTCAGCGCACCCAGAGTGCCAGTCTTTTCAACGACGGGACACCCGCAAGCGCTGCGGAAAGTTACATCCGGGCAGGGACCGGAACGCCCGTGAGCCTCTTTGGTTCACTCGCTGGGCAGTATGCGGGTGGGGTTGCGTCGTCGGTGAGCAGTCGGGAGTGGGGAGCAGACACCAGCGTTCGTATTCCGTGGTTCGCCTTCCTGACCAACAGCACCGATGCCCTTGCCGGTTTCCGTTACCTGGAGTTGCAGGAGCAGGTGTCTCTTCTGAACCGTCCCGCATTCCCGAACGGCACGACGCTGGCCATATCAGATTCATTCAGAACACGGAACGATTTCTACGGTGCTCAGATCGGGCTCGACGGACGGATCGGCCCGACTGCCCACGGGTTTGGATTGGACATTCTGGGTAAGATGGCCCTCGGCGGAGTCAACGAGCGGGCCGAGATCGCAGGGTCGAACACTTACTTCACCCCAGGCGCAGCCCCCGACACACAGTCTGGCGGGCTCTATGCCCGCGGGGCGAACGAGGGAGTGTTCACCCGGAACATCTTCGCTGCCGTGTTCGAATTGAACACCACACTGACCTATAACTTCACCTCCTGGGCACAGGTCTACGCTGGATACTCGATCATCTGGTTGAGCAGCGCGCAACGACCTGGCGACCTGATCGATACCACGATCAACGATTCCCAGATCCGCTTTGTTGCCAACCCCCCAGCGAACTCCGTCACAGCCCCGATCTTCCACTGGCACGGGACGGACTTCACGACTCAGGGCATCACAATCGGCCTGCGGCTTCAGTATTGAGGAAAGAACCCGCTGAGAGTGTCGCATCTACGGAATGACGATTGGACGTATAAACGGGAGGGCGAGGCTCCTGCCGAGCTTCACCTCTCACGCTCGGCAGGAGCCTCGCACTCCCGTTAGACCGATGATCGCTCCGCGAATGAGACACCCTCAGCGAGTTCCTATATGAGGGCTGCCTGACTGAAATGGTTAAGCGTGCCTGTGGTATTCTTCCAGATCTCGCAGGAGTGAGGCCAAAAACACCCGGGCTTCTTCACCGTCTTGAAAGTCTAATGTCAGGATGTAGCCGGTCTTTCGAACAAAGTTGTCAGCCATTTTGAATGCGAGCCGCTCGCGGCCGTCCCGATTCATCGCGTTGTAGCGCTGGAGGAATGACCGGATAATGGCCCTATCGGTCGGTGCGAGGGCCGAGAGTTGCGTTGGTGTGAACCGGACTGCATCTGAGGCGTCGGCCGTCAACTCCTCCCCAAATGCCACGCTCACCCCGGCCGACCGCTCCCGAATAACGATCGTTCCGGCGGCCAGGTCACCCAGCCGCTGACGGTTGGTTGTCATCAGGATCAGAATCGCACCGAGCAGTTGGAATGCGGGGAGAAAGTCCGCCACCGCGAGCAAGTTTCGCACGCACGCCGCCTGGGCGTCCAACGGCGCTCCACCGATCCGGATGACACGGATTCCCGCGAACCGTTTCCCGGGCGTCTGACCATTCCACCGGACTTCGAAGTAAATGCCAGCACCGAGCCACAGAACATAGATGATGCTCACCACAAGGGCAGCCGCAAGCGTGGTGGGGTGCTCAAGCATCTTCCCGTCTCCGAGCAACCCCATCGTGATCGACCCCACCACCACCAACAGCATGGTGAAGACGAACTTCCAGAGCCAGTCGATCATCTGCGCCACGAACCGCGAGCCGAGCCCGGCGAGTTCCAGATCGACCCCAATCTGCTCGGGCGTCTCGATCCGCATTTCGTCCGAGAAGCGCATGCCTGGAGCCCCTCCCTTGTGGTAGACTGGGCTGATTCTACGAGCTGTGAGGATCTCCCACCGTGAATCAACGCCGCGACCGCTGGACCGAGCTCTCTGCCCTCCTTGACACCGTAGGCCGCCGCGGGGCGGGCACCCTCCCGGCCGAGCGAATCAAACGACTCTGCCGATTATATCGGCAGGTGACGATTGACCTGTCCCAGGCCCGTGCTGCCGGCGACGATCCCGCTCTGATCCAGTATCTGAACACTCTGGCCGCACGGGCGCACGGACAGGTCTATGCTGCCAGACGGCTGGCTCTGCGACCGCTCATCACGTTTGCGACTTCGGGGTTCGCTAGGGTTCTCCGGCGGAACTGGCACGCGGTCGGGGCCGCGGCTGCGGTCTTCCTTCTCACCACCATCGCGTCCTGGCTCGCCGTTGTCCGGAACCCAGAATTAGCATACTCCCTCTTCGACGAGCGGATGGTCGAGTACGAAAACATGCGCCTGGAAAAGCATGAAGGAGAGTACCGAGGAAACTTCACATTCGAGCTTTCCGAGAGTCCACTGGTCGCCGCTCAGATCATTGGAAACAATGTGAAAGTCGCGATCATGGGGTTTGGGCTCGGAGCCCTCGGTTGTGTCCTGGGAGTGTTCCTCCTGGTGTATAACGGGCGAATGCTCGGGACACTCTCCGGGATGGTCTGGAACGGCGGCTACTTCGTCGGATTCTACTCCCTGATCCTCACCCACGGAGTCCTGGAACTCTCCGCGATCTGTATCGCCACCGGGGGCGGTCTACGGCTCGGATGGGCACTCCTCGCACCGGGTCGACTCCCGCGCTCTGATGCCTTCCGGACTGCGTCCGGAGACGCCTTCGGGCTTCTGGCGGGATCGGTCTTGCTCCTGGTCATCGCGGGGATTATCGAGGCGTTCGTCACTCCTCACTTCGTCGCGGCTGTCCGGTGGTCGGTGGCTGCCGGTACCGGTACACTCCTGATCCTCTACGTTGCCCTTGCTGGCCGGGGCGGAATCGATCAGAGCAACCCACCGAACATCACCTCCAAATAGGTGTTGATGATCGGAGGCGTGATCGCTCCCGGTTCCGCATCAATCACGAACCCGCCCGCGTGCCGGATCCGCTCCAGCACTTCCGCTCGTTCGCGCACAAGATCCACGGCCGCCGCCTTGCGGAACCCATCCCGATCGGTCGCAGGCAATGACATTGCGGCTCGATCCAGGAAGGCGTCCTTCAGGGCCGCGAACAGCACCACGTGTCGACGTGCGGCCAGTTGGAGGTGAGCGACCATGTCGGCGGCGGTGGTGGCATCCACAAAATCCGTCAGTACTACCAGCAGCGACCGTTTCGGATGCCGGGCCGCAACGAACTTCAGGCACCGTCCGTGGTCGCTCTCGGTAAAGTCGCCGCTGAGGTCGTAGAGCATCTCGGCGATCAATCGGTTCTGGGCCAGGTTCCCACGCGGGACAAGCCATTCGTGGACTTTGCCCGAAAATGTGCAAAGGCCGACCCTGTCGCCGCGGGCCAGGGCAACGTGGGCCAGGAGGAGGGCGGCATTCACCGCATGGTCGAGCTTCGCCACCCCGTCCTCGGTCGCGTTCATCAGCCGACCGCAATCAAGAAGGAGGAGCACTGTCTGGTTCCGCTCCGCTTCCCGATGTCGGACGGTCAGCCGACCTCGTCGAGCTGTCGCCTTCCAGTCCACCTGTCGCACATCATCTCCGTGGGTGTACTCACGGAGTGACTCGAACTCAGTCGCCCCGCCCCTGTGCCGCACTCGCCGGATTCCCAGGGCAGCGAGCCGGTCCGACCGGGCCAGCAGGTGGTAGCGCTCCAGCAGTGCGAGATTGGGATAGACTCGGATCTCTCCGTCAGCACGTTCTTGCTTGGTCCGCTCCCATAAGCCCAACACCGATTGGTATCGAATAAAGATCGGCCCCCACACGAACCGCCCCCGCGCCCGGGGTGCGACGGCGTACTCCCACCGGGCTTCACCCCTGGCCTGGACCAGACCGGTCAACTCGGCATCCTCGCCACCGAGTCCTGGCGGGGTGTCGTCTCGTGCGCGGATCCACAACCGCAACCGGGATCGGTTCTCGATCCGGATCGTAATTCGGTGTTCGGTGAGCATGGACATCCGACCTGGCGCGAGCCGGGTGGCGCGGAGAGCGGACGGACGAGGAGAGACCACCAGGTCGATTCCGGCGAGCAAGAAGAGAGTGAGGTCGGCCGCTGCCAGCAGAGGCCAGGCTCCGGGGAAAACCAACAGACCCAGCGCTGCAACCCCGAGCAGACCAACACCCACGATGAATCGCCTGGCTGGCACAGCGCTCATCGTGGAATCTCCGTTCGGGAGAGAACCTCTTCAAGGACGTCATCGGAGGTGAATCCATCGACCTCTGCCCCCGGCTTGAGGACCAGTCGGTGTCGGAGGACCGGCCTGGCGACAGCCTTGATGTCGTCTGGCAGGACGTGCGGCCTCCCGTGGAGTGCGGCCCGGGCCTTGGAGGCGGTCAGGAGCATCAGTCCGGCCCGGGGACTGGCTCCGACCTCCACTTTGAGGTTTTCGCGGGTGCCACGGACGACCCGGGCGATGTAGCCGAGTAACTCGTCGCGGATTGTTCGGCTGCGGATCTCCTCTTGAGCCGCAAGTAGCTCCGTTTCACCCCCGACCGTCAGAAGTCCGAACCGGTCCAGATCCTCGACCCGGATGCCGCGCTGGTGGACTCGCAGAACCTCCACTTCCCCAGCCTCGTCCGGATACTCGACCAGCACCTTCATCATAAACCGATCAAGCTGGGCTTCGGGGAGCGGGTAGGTTCCCTCCTGCTCAACCGGGTTCTGGGTTGCGAACACGGTAAAGAGCGCTGGGAGCCGGTAGGAGACTCCATCGACCGTCACTTGCCGCTCTTGCATGGCTTCAAGAAGGGCGGATTGCGTCTTTGGGGGGGCTCGATTGATCTCATCGCCCAGAAGGAGTTGAGCGAAGACCGGGCCGGGACGAAACTGAAATGTCTGCTGGCGAGGGTCGAAGACGTTGGTCCCGGTGATGTCGGCGGGCATCAAGTCCGGGGTAAACTGGACTCGCTTGAACTCACACGCGAACAGCCTGGCGAGAACACGGACCAGGAGTGTCTTCGCAGTTCCCGGGACGCCTTCAATCAGGACGTGTCCACCTGCGAACAGGGCAATCAACACCTCCTCGATCAGTGCGTCCTGACCGACAATCACCTTGGCGATCTCCCGCCGGGCCGCAGCGTGGAGGTTAGCGAGTCCGCTGTCGGGGGAAGCATTCATGAGCGAGGGTTTCCAACTGGTTCAGGGCCGTCAGAAATGCAACCGCACCGCTGCCGTCGGGCGGTGCAGGGGCGGTGAGCAATCTTAGTAATGCCTCCGCCGAGACTCCACGACGCCGACCAGCCTCGCGGGCGGTCTGGTCGAGGGGAGTCCCGACTGGCAAGCCGAGGCTGGCTTCGAGTCGAAGGCGGAAGTCGTCCCGGATCGTCACGAAGGCTTCGGCCCGGTCGCCATTGCGAGCGAGGAGATCGGCTAATGCCTCGAGGAACTCCTCCTTGGAGCGCCGTGGCGGTGGCGGGACGGTGCGAATCGGGCCGAAGCGGCTCCCGAAATGCCACAGAGCCAGGGCCGCCAGCAGGAGCACCTGGAGCGTCACCCCAAGCAGGGGCGGGTGGAACAGCAGGTCGATCGCCGTCGGGCGGTCGCGGAGTCCGTGGCAATATTCGTCAAACGCCAGTCGCCCACCGGGCCGCCTGGCGAGCATCGCATCGGCCAGTCGGCAAGTCAAAATCGCGTTATCGTCCCCCCGGAGATTGGCGTTGGTGAGCACATCTGGGCGATGGAGGAGCCAGATTTCACCCTGACCACGGGAGTAGATCGTCAGCAGCGGCTCATCCTCGACAAGTCCCCAGGTTCGTCCATCGGGGGGGCCAGTCACCTCCGTGTCGCCCGCGAGGAGGGTTTTCACATCTGGGGCCTCGGCGGTGTGAGTTGTCCCCTTCGCCCTGGTGAATGGGGTCGGCCCACCAAAGCCGTCGAACCGGCTGAAACGGTCGAGGGGATGCCCTCCGACGACGGTGACAGCCAGCCCGAGGTGTGTGGCGAATTCGGCGTCATCGAGCGCCAGGAGCACGACCCCGCCCCGGCGAATCCAGTCGTCCAGGGCGGTGGCCTCTTTCTGGACTGTTTTGGTTGGGAACAGTATCCATCGAACATCTCCCCCAGGCGGGCGACGGGACCGCTCGACCGGGTAACCGAGTTCCTCCAGAAGCAGGAAAGCCGCACGCGAACCTGAGGAGGAGGCATCGTAACTGGTGCCGTAATCGACCTTGTCCGGCCCGCCACCGAAGAGCACCGAGAGGAGTGTGAGTAGCAGAATCCCGACGGAGGGGAGCGCCCACCACAGTCGGGAGGCCGGATTGGATGGTGGGTCACCGGGTCTGGCCAATAGTGTGGTGGTGGAGGACATACAATTCCAGGGTCAAATCAGGCGGTCCGTAACAAGGCGGTCGTACACCGCGGTACAGGTCACGTATTGATCACGCAAGCACGGCCGTTGGCCGTACCAGTGGTCGTCGAGGGTGTCAACCAATACCTGGAGGGCAGCGCGGATGGGGAGGCGACCGCCGAGGAGGTCCAGGTACTCGCGATTCGTGTATTCCTTCTGAAAACTCACCCGCCCCCGCTCATCGTACAGGTACACCAGCGAGAGAAACAGGAACCGGACAGCCTCGGTATAATCCCCCAAGGCTGCCCGGCGAGTGGCTTCCTGACGGAATCCGGCCGACCGCCGGACGCGCTCCTTGTCCGGTGTACCGGTTGGGTTGGCCCGGTCCTGCGTGGCGAAAACCGAACGGATCTGGAATACGATCAGGACAATGATCGCAACCAAGGCGACGATACAGCCGATGAGGATCAGCCAAAACAGGGGTGGGGAGTTCTCGTGAAGGCTGCCGAGCCATCTGAAGAAGGCGATCAACTGGCGACTGAACCAATTGCCTTGACTGGGCGCTGAGGACTGGAATTCGGGCCGCTCGAATACACCAGCCGCTTTCTCCCGGACCAGTTCCGGGGACGGTGGCTGGGCAGCAACCCCGTCGTGGGCGGCCCCGAACGCTATGGCAACCGCTACGAGCCAGGTAGTCCACCGGCCAGGAATCATCGGGTATCACCTCGGTCGCGGTCGTCATCGTATCGGTCATCATAGCCGTACCGATGTTCGTCACGATAGCGGTCGTTTGCCGAGGGTTCCTCACCCATTTGGGCAGCCAACTCCAGATCGAACCCCTCCTTGCGGATGCGGAGATCGAGGTAGAGAAGGGTCATGCAGACTGCCAAGAATGCCCTGAAGAGGATATCCACAAGCTGGCCAATGATTGTGTTGACAATATGATTGACCGGATTGATGCTCACCCGTATTCGACCCTCTGCAGGAATGATTTCCTGTGAGGGAAGAAGGAATTGAAGCCCCTGAGCGACGACAACCTGGATGATGATCGATGCCACAAAGACCAGGACCAACACACCGAATACGCGCCAGCGGTGACCGCTGATCAAGGACTGACTCCGGCTCATCGCGTCGGTTGCACCCAATCGTTCCAGGACGACCACCTGGCTGACAAAAGCATAGGTAATCCAGAAGTAGACACCGGGGATGATAAAGCAGCAGCACCCCACCAGCTCAAGCAATCCGACGAGGATGATTGCTCCGAGCAGGCTGAAGAACCGGTTGAAAGCGAATGCAAACGCCTGCTTCACTGTCGGCCGACGCCCGGCGTACTCCTCCATGACGATATGCAACATTGCGGCAGTCGCAATCGGCTGCAAAAGAAGTGCGATAAACAAACCCAGATAAACCAGGCCAACCGTCGCAATGAGAGCGTTCTGGTCAAGGTCGTGTTCCCCGATCGCAATCGGCAGGATGATCTGAATGAGGATGAGTGGCATCAGAACAATCAGATTGATTAGGTAAAACGCCGGGAGTCGGGCAAGCAATAGCTTGAGCCCTCGGTCGAGGATATCGCCGGCCGTCATGGCACCGAGTGGAAACTTCATCACGCCCTCGCAATGGGCAGGACCGGCAGGGGTCCGTCGTGAATCGAAACTGACACAAGATGAAGATTATCGATGCTTTGCACGGAGTCCGCAAGTAGATTTCGCACTTCACTGCGATCAAACCCAGGAATTGATGACGACAAGGCGGAATCGATGTGTTCATCCGACTGCTCGGGGCCACCCTGAGGCCGACGCAGCCACCCGGTGGTAGAGCTGGGCTCAGCCACCGGCTCATCGTCGCGACCCCTACCGGGGGCCGTTGTCTGACTCCACTCTCGGCCTGGTTCAAACGGAGGTGACAACTGGCGAACCGGCAACGTCAATTGCCGGGTAATCAACTCCAGGATGACATTCGGAGCGAGGTCAGATGCCCGCCAGGCGTTCCTTGGCATCGCCGAATTCCGGCAGCCTCAGGCCCATCCGGTCCATGATCGACAGGTACAGGCTGCACAGTTTCCGTTTCTCGTTACCTGCGTCCAGGTAGTCCAGTGTTCGACCGGTCGCCAGCGTCCCGCCAAGACCACCCGCAAGGACCAGTGGGACATGCTGTCCGTTGTGGGCGTTCCAGTGCTCCGACACGAACATGATGCAGGAGTTGTCCAGGACCGTGTGTTCCCCTTCTTTCATCTTCGCCAGGCGATCGAGCAAATACGCATACTGCTCGATGTGGCACTTGACGATCGACTGGTACTCCTTGCCTGTGTTGGCGTGAGAATAACTGTGATGGTCATCACGGATACCGAGGAAGGGGTACACCTGACCGGAGAGGTCTCGTGACATCAGCAGTGTTGCCACCCGTGACCGGTCGGCCTGGAACGCCAGGGCGATGATGTCGCACATGAGCCGGGTGTACTCGCGGAAGTCTTTGGGTTGGCCAGCCGGAGGCCGCTGACTCGCTGGGACTGTCGGGGCGTCCTCCTTCGCCTGCCGGTTCAGACGCTGCACCCGTTGCTCGGTCTCCCGCACAGACGAGAGATACTCGTCGAGCTTCATCTTGTCCGAGCCGCTCACCTTGCCGCTGAGGTCGTTGGTCTGTTGGAGCACATCATCCAGGATACTTCCCTGGAGCTTCCCGGCCCTGTTCCCGAAAAGGCTATCGAATGCGAGCGACGGGTAGAGTTCGATGGGGACCGGCGAGTCGGGGTTCCGCCAGGAGATGTGCGAGGCATAGACCATCGAGTACTGGCTCTCGTGGAAGCCGCTCACCGGCTGTTCGCAGCCCAGCACCAGGCTCGGCGTCGCGGTTTCTTCCTCGAAGTGCTTCGCCAGCCGCTGATCCATGCTCACCCCGCCACGGATGGTGCGGCCGCGCTGGAGCGCAGCGCCCGACAGGATGTTGCCGGTACACTTGGCGTGGCCGCCATCGCCCTCGCGATTGTAGAGCCCGTTGATGATGTTGATCTTCTCCCGGAACGGTGCGAGCGGTTCCAGGCTCGACCCCAGTTCCATCTTGGCCCCGGTGCCTTGTGCCCACCAGTGAGGGGGCGAGATCCCATCGCCAATGAACAGGCACGCGAACCGTTGCGGCGTCTTCACCTTGGCGGCCGGTTCGCCTGCCAAAACAGACACCGATTCCAGCCACGGAAGCGCCACAGAGACGCCCAGCCCCTGGAGCAACGCGCGGCGCGAGAACTGGCTTTCGGCAGTCATTATTTCCCCCCGGGTCGTGGTTCGGCCTGGAATCGGGTCGGCACGAAATCCTTGCAGCGCTGGTTGCGAAACTGTGGACTGGTGACCACGAGTTCAAACAGCGTGGAGAGTTTGTCATCGTTCGTGGCCAGCTCCGTCTGCATCTTCTCCAGGAGCATCTGGTCGGACAACTGGAGCGAGCGGCCCAGGGCGTAGCCGAGGAACTTCTGGCACAGTGTTTTGGTGAAATCGTGCTTGCGCTGCGCCATCAAATACTGGCCGAATTCTGGAACTCCGCGTGCTGCTTTCCCTGAGGGCAGTTGTACCACGTTATCGACCGGTCGGCCCGCCAGATCCTTCGCCCGACTCCGGCCGATGGGGTCGAACCCCTCCATCGCGAGCCCGACCGGATCGAACCGCTGGTGGCATCGGGCACACCGCGCGTCCTCGGTGTGGAGGGTCATCAACTGGCGGATTGTCTTCCCGTTGGTCTCGGTCTCCTTGGCGGGCAATACCGCGACATCCGCAGGTGGCGGCGGGATGTGTTCGCCGAGTACCTTATGGACGACCCAAAAGCCACGCTTCACGGGGCTCGTTCGCTGTGGTTGAGAGTTCTTCGTCAAGAAGACGGCCATTCCCAGTATCCCACCGCGTCCGTTCTTGTGAAGGCCGGAATACAACTGCCACTCGTCGGCTGGACCACGAAACGCCAGGCCATAGTGTTTGGCAAGTGGCTTGTTGATGAGCGTGGTATCGCCGTTGAGTAACTCGGTGATGGGTCGATCCTGCTGAATCAGGTAGGTGATCAATCGCGTCGGTTCCTCGAACATGGCTTGCTTGAGTGAATCGTCGAAGGCGGGGAACGCCTGCCGGTTGACTGCCTCCTGCGTGAGGAAATCGCGATAGCCAAGCCACTGTCCAAAGAACTCCAGAGCGAAGCGGCTGACCTTCGGATCGTGGAGCATCCGGCGGACCTGCTCGCGTAAGACACCATTCTCATGCAGCTTCCCGGCTTTCGCGATGGCGTACAACTCCTCGTCCGGCGCACTGGACCAGAGGAAGTAACTCAACCGCGACGCCAGGGCCAGGTCCGAGAGCGGGGCGACCAAGTCGCCCGAAGGTGTAGCATCCAGTCGCAGGGCGAAATGCGGCGACACCAGAAGGCGTATGATCGATGACCGCACCGCGGTCTCGACGCCGTGGTCCTTGTCGCGGCAAACTTGGGTGTAGAACGTATCCAGTTTCTGGCGTTCTGGGTCGGTCAGTGGCCGCCGGTAGGCTTTCTCGGCAAATGTGTGCAGATCCTTGAGGTAGATCGACTCCATGCGGTTGAGAGTCTGAGTCTGGGAGCGCAGCCCTGCGCGAATGTCCTCGAAAAAGATATTGATCGGGTGCTTCGCCATCTCGTCACCGGTGACCTTCACATTCGACCGCTTCAAGTAAACCTGTTTGAAGCGCGCCAGTGTCTCGTCCTTGACCAGTTCTGGGTCTTCCTCCTTGAACGAATCGAAGTCGAGATGCTTGAGGAAGTTCCTTTCCGATCGCTCGAAGAAGACGAACCCTCGAAGGAGTTTCTCCCAGATACCGGTCACAAAGTACAACTCGGTCCAAAGATGGTCCAATTCTAACTGCTCGTGATCACTGAGCACGGATCGCATCAGCGGTCGGTCGTCCCGGAAGAAGCCCTCGATCAGGTGGAAGCCGGCCGACAGTCCGCGGGTGGAATCGACGTAGTAAAAGCGGTTCGGGAACAGCCGGCAGAACGTCTCGCCGGACGCCTCGAACTGCCGCGCGGCAGTGTGTTTGGGATCGATCAGCGGGGAGAAGAGTTCCGCAAGATCGTTGGCCGCCGGCTTGCGGTCTTGAACTCGCACCCTTGCAACTCCCGATGTCGAGCGGTCGAGCCGGCAATCCGCGGTGAATGTGACACTCCCTTTCGCCAAGAGCGGAAAGGCTTTGGTGGGGATGTCGATCTCCAGAACCGTGGGAGCCGTGAGAACCAGGGCATCCGGGTTCACCCGGTCGCCTTGCGGGTGGGTGCCGAACTTGAGCTTTGGCAATTGCTCCGGCGCGAATTCGGTGACCACGGCTCTCAGGGACGACTTCTTGGTGCCGGGGGTGATGGGGTTCGTCGTCGTAAACATCCCATCGAGGATCACGTATCCGTCGGCCTTCGTGTCGCCAAGATCCCCAATCTGAACAACAAGCTTGATGGTCGGCTTGTTCGAAGTGTTTTTGAACTCCCACTGGAACTTCTGATTCCCAATCACGCTCCGGTCGAAGGTGTCTCGTGCCTCGGCAGTGCGACGGCGACGGGCGAGGTGTTCGATCGGTGCATTGCCAGCATTGGCGACGATCGCAGGCGTCTCCGGCGGGCAAAGTCGTTGGCTGAGTTGCTGGATATCCGCGGCCAGTGATCGCACGGAGGACTGAACTTCCGGGGTGACGGCCGGTTCCAACCGGTTCCGGGGTGGTGGAAGGGCGCTCCAGCGGGAGCGGAGCCAGGAAAGGAGAAACCTGTCCGTCGTCGCTTCCCCCTGCACCGCGTCCCAGAGGGATCGCAGGTATTTCGGGCTGAGGTTTGCCTCTTTGGCCCATTCTTCAACAGTTGCCGTCTGCCGCGAGGGCACTCGGTGCCGGTACAACCACAATGCGGTCAGGTACTTCTCATAATCGATCGCGTGCTGGTCGTAGAAGCGGATGATGGCCTGCTCGTAGTATTTCTGCCGATCGGCGAAGGTCACAACAGGGTGTGGTGCGAACTGCAACCCCGACGTAGTGAGCAAGGCGTGGTCCGCAACCACCTCAGCCGCCGCGTAATACTTCTTGAACAGGCTCGGGGACATCGTCAGGGCTTCGCCTGTGTTATTGAAACCCTCACCCGAAGCGGGATCAACCGGGAACGACCGAGCTGGCCGGATATTCACGCCTGTGAGATCCTGGATGGTGTAGTCGAACTCCGCGTTGCTGAGTCGCCGGGGCGGCACCATGCCCGGGTCGCCCGCTAACTTCCGAGCTTCTGCTGAGAGCACCTGCTCCAGAGTGGTCAGCATGTCTGCACGCAACTCAGCCGATGGTTGTTTCGCCTTCGCGGGTGGCATTTCCTCCTTCCGCAGAAAGGTCAGCACATGCTCCCACTGTCGGAAATCAGCGAGGATCTTGTCGGTGGAGGTGAACCGGGTCAGGTCCAGTTCACCGCTGGACTTTTTTGGGTTGTGGCACTGAACGCAGTATGCATTCAGGAATGGCAGTACCTTGTCCGGAAACGGATCGGCCGCCCGCGCTTCAGAGGTTGGGGGAAGCACCAGCGCAGCGAATACCAGGCAGGAGTAGACCGGTAGGCAGCGTACGTGCAGAACTCCAGACATCTGGGGCCTCGTTGTGCGAATCGACCTCAGTACCTCAATCCCGTGCAACTCGAACTCAGACGTCCAGTCCCTCGCGTCATTGCGTCGGGGCCGTGGCGAAACGGTGTGCTGTTCCTGACCCGAATGCTGGCAGTGGCTCAGGCGGGATAAATCAGTGTACCACGAGCCGCCGTCGTATGGGAGTCACTTTTTCCGGCCCAATCACCGATTTTGTCAACCGGACAAAGAATTCTCCTTGATGTCATCCCGGAAGGGCGGCACTGAACGGGGGAGCTGCAAATGCACTTCCTCAAAACTCATCAAAAACTCACTTGACAGGAGTGGATAGTCTCCATCACAATGACTGAAATGAACAATCCAGTTAAGTATTAACCCAACAATCGAATATTCTTTGATTGCGTTCGTGTCATATCGCAGATTGACGATTGATTCGATTCGTAGTGGCGGGACACTCAGAATGCGAACCGTATACAGCTACATCCGGTTGACTTTGGCTTCCTGGATGTTTCTCGGTGGGGTCGCTCTCCAGTTCCTCCCTTCTGCTGGTGCGTTGGAGCGGGAGAGCCGTGATCGAGAGCGGCTGCTCCAGTCCGTACCAGTCGAAAACCGTGCCGAGTGGGTGCGGTCGCGGGATCTGGAGGATGGCCGCAGCGAGGGTTACATCAAGTTCTCTGGTGTGCTGATTGGTGGGGTCGGGTTTGGGATGGCACTATTCGAAGCGGCCTACGTCTGTGCCCGGTCGAGCCGACATTGCCCGCTGGACACGGTTTGATTCCAATTTCGGTCCGTGTGAGCCTCACTTCCCGCCCACCTGGCTCGACTTCAGTCGCGCGAGTGCCCCAGTTGCCTCCACGGTCTGGCGGTGTGCGGGGGGTCCGGCTGCCCATTTCGTCAACACCGCACGCGCTTCGGAAGTACCAATCACCTCCAGAACTTCCGCTGCCCGAAGCGACCGCAGGTCGTCGGGCCGGGTCGGTGGGCCGTCGATTATCCCGAGAACCTCGCCCGTGAGCTTGGCCACCTCCGGGCTGGGCGATTTGGCGGCCTCTCGAACCAACGGCCCGGCCTCCCCTCCAATCATCATCAACTCTCCAACCGCCGCCTTGCGAGTCTGGTAATCCTCGCTCCCAAGATCCCGAACCAGCTTCTTGATCCGCTCTGCCGGCACCGGGTTCGGCACGGGAATCTTCTCCTCCAGCAACCGAACAGAATCCCGGGGCTGGCGGTAGAGATAGGCCATCCCCCTCTGGGCAATGGCCGGGTCAGCGGATGCAAGGAGCCGCAGTGCCTCATCCGACCCTGTCACTGCAGCGTTCAGGTCGGGCTTTGCCGCTGTGTCCCAGACGAGGGCGGTTCCGTCAGCCCCTGTGGAGATCAGGATGGCCCCATCCTGGGAGAACAGGAGCCCGGTCACAATCCCCTCGTGCCGGTCGAAGCTCAGCACTGGCTCGCCAGTGAGCGTCTCCCAGAGTGTAATGGAACCGTCTGTCGTTCCGATCGCGAGTCGCTTTCCGTCCAGGGAGAAGGCGGCGGCGGAGACCATCGTTTCGGCTCCCGGGTAGCGGAAGCGGCGCACAACGGTGCCAGTGCGGACATCGAACACAACCACGCCGCCCCCCTCCCAGGCAGCGAGTAATCGACCGTCTGGAGAGAAGACCATTCCACCTGGATCCTCAATGGTTTCAAATTCGAAGCGCTTCTTCCCGGTCCGGACTTCCCACAGCGTCAGAGGTGAGGTCGAGATCGCGATCAGCCGACCATCCGGGGAGAAAACGCCCCGCTGGGGGGTCTCCGGCTGGCCAACGAGGAACGAGCCAATCGTACCACCTGTGGAGATCCGAACGATCATGACCAACCCAGGCGAGACAACGAGGAGCCGGTCCGGGTCAGACGGACAGAAGCCGATGATCGATGGACCCGTGGCCGGGGCCGGGAACTTGGCCAGGATCTTGCCAGTGAACCCGGAGACGATCCGGATCTCGGTCTCGTCTTCATCCCCGACGATGATTGCCGCCCGCTCACCCCGTGCGTCCCAAACGACTGGGAGACCGGGCTCGGCCGAGATGGTGAACACCTCCCCAGGCTTCCCGGTGACGGGGTCGAATGTGCGGAGGTGACCGGTCGAGTCCAGACAGGAGACGGTCTTCCCATCGGCCAAATACCCAGGCTCCCTCAGGACAGGGAGTCGATCGATTTCCGGTCCCTTTCCCGTTTGCGGGCACCAGATCCGGATGCCCCCGCTGTCGTCGACTCCGGCCGCGAATGTCGCGTCTGGTGAAAGGGCGAGCGGAGGGTTCACAGCCACTCCAACAGGCAGCGGCCAGGTTGCTTTAACCGCACCTGTCACGGCATCCAGGCGCACGGTGATCCCGTCTGGAGCCTGCGTATCGAGCCATTTCCCATCGGGACTGAATCGGATCTGGCTGAACGGGCCATTGTGGGCTTCAAACGATTCGTCTGGCTCCTCGGCATCCAACAGGTAGGTCCGGAGAGTTTCGCTGGCAATGGCAATGTGTCTGCCGTCGGGGGAGAAGGCAAATTCACAGAGGTCGGTTGTGACCGGATAGGTTCGCACCCGTCGTCCGGTCTTCAAATCCCAGACCCAGATTCCCGTCTTCTGGGCAGTGCCAGCAAGCCATCGACCGTCCGGCGAGTAGGTCAGTCGGCTCGGCGGCTGGTCGCCGACCGCTTTCAGTTCGCTAAGGATCTTGCCCGTGGTGAGGTCGAGTTGCAGGACTTTCCCGGTTGTACCAACTGCGATCATCCGGCTGTTGGGATGAATGGTCAGGGTGGACGTGGTCTCCGGGAGGCTCCCCGCAGGGAGTTCCCGGATGGGGTTCCCGGGGATGGGCTGCCAGATCTTGCACCGGGCACCCTCGAGAATCACCACACTCCCATCACGTGCCAGGGCCACGGCCGTGAGGGGGATCGTCAGCCGGGCGACCTCCTTGCCGGTGGCAGGATCCCACAGACGAATCCCTTCCTCGGTCGCGGATACAGTCGCGAGGCGCTTTCCATCGGGGGTGAACCCAAGGCCGGCGATCTCGCCCCCGTGGCGAAGCCGAACGGTCCCGAATCGAGCAATGGCGCCGGGTGGAAGTGGGTCGCCGGAGCGATCCAGCCTCTGTGGCCCGGCTGGAGTTGGTGCGGGAGGGCGGACTGTTCGCGCACCCGGCGAAGGTCGTCCGTTGGGGTTTGGGCCGGGCATCGGGGCAGGGGGGACACGTTGCGCGGGCCGTTGGGCGTTCGCCGCGACTGGAAGGCCGCCGAGGGCTGGCAGCACTTCTTGGGAGGAGGCGGATCCACCGAGCATGACCACCAACCCGAGGTACACCCACCTCATCATGTGAAGGCCCTACACGTTTGATGTCGTCTGATTCAGAAATCCGCTGAGACTGTCGCATCAACGGAAAGACGATTGGACGTATAAATGGGAGGGCGAGNNGTTAGACCGATGCTTGCTCCTGGAATGAGACAACCTCAGCGGGTTCCTGTATGAGGACACAAAGAGAACTGAACCCTCAACCCCCTTCCCAAAAACGGAAGGGGGGTTCTCTTCGAACGTCCATGAACTCCGGTCACTTCGCTGTCGCCCAGTCGGTTCGGGTCGTCCACGCCAGTGCGTTCACGAGCAAGCGTGTGAAGTTCGCGTCCTTGAAGTCGTCCGGGTGTCCGAGGGAGGTATAGAACACCCGCCGTCCCTCCTGCTCCCGGGTCCACGCGACCGGCTCCGACTGCCCCGGTATCGCACCCTTCATGAGAACAGTCACATCCGGTGCGACGTTGGGGTTTTTATACAGTCCTCCTGTCGTTTTCAGCGACCCCACTCCGCGTAATACCGGGTGGCCCTTCGCGTTGGGCTCGACCTTCACCTCGCACGCAAGCCCCTGCCCGAAGTGCCCCTTGTAGTCGCCACCGAAGACGAGCTTGTCCATGTCCAGCCAGTTCTGGAAGCCGTGGCTGGCGGTCCGGATACCGATGATCGGCTTCTTGGAAGACACGAACTTTTTCACTCGCTCCAGCGGTTCGCCCTCGATCTGGAGCCGTCGGGTAAAGAAGATCGCAACGTCAGCCTCATCGAGAGCGTCAAGCCCGACGAACTCCTTGTCTTTCTCTGCCTTGGCGAAGGCCCGACTGCATTCTACCGGGTAGCTTGCCTCCAGGTACTTCTGGAACCCAGAGAGGGACTCGTCCGACTTATACTCAAACGATCCTGAGACCAGACAGACCTTCAGTTTTTTTGCCCCGACCCCAACGGGGGGCGGTTGCGGTGTTGTCTTCGGGGGGTCCGCAGCAAGGAACGCGAAAAGATCTCCAATCTCCGGCTCCGAGAGAGAGTCGAGAAGCTTCTCCGGCATCAGCGAGAGAGGGGAGGGGGTCATCGTTTCGATATTCGCCCGCGCGATCACCGTTTTCTGCGGCTGATTGTCGACTACGTTGACAAGCGTAATCGACTCCCCGGTCGATGGCTCGGCGATCCCGGAGAGTTTGCGGCCATCCAACGTACTGACATTCTGGACCAGGTATTCTGGGCGGATGTACCCGGAGGGATCGACGATCTGTGCCAGCATGTACCCGCGGTTCTTGCGGTCGGCGGTGGTGAGGTCGGGGCCAACTTTCCCGCCCTCCCCGTGGAGCTGGTGACAGGCTGCGCAGTGTTTCGTGAACAGCGCCTTGCCACGCACAGGATCGCCGGGTCCGTTGCGGCTCAGGGCCACGTTGAGCCAGGAAATCCGGGCCTGTTTCTCACCAGCCGTGGCCGGCGCCAGTTTGCCGAACTGTTTCTCCACCAAAGCGGTGAGAGTCTTGTCGCCGAGTCCGACCGCTGCTTTCGCATGATCGACTGTCAGGTCGGCTTTCGGGAAGCTGCCACGCTCCACCTGCTGCATCAGTTCGATGGCCCATGTTGGCCGCGCGAGAAGCAGTTGGATGGCCCGTTTTTTCACCGCAGGCGACCAAGCTTTGTAGTGTTCGCGGACGAAACCCCCAATCATCGGGTCGTCGTACGCTTCGAGCCCGGCAAGGAGCCCGATCCGCAGCGCATCCGATTTCGCCTCGGCGAGTTGCGTGAGGAACAACTCTTTCGCCCTGGGATCATGGACCTGCTTGAGTAGGTCCGCAGCCTTGACCCGGGTGGCGTCCGGGATGGCAGCATCGGCAACGAGGGCATGGAGTGCGGTCCGGGCTGGCTCGTGGTTCATCCGGACCAGCACCTCCAGGACGAGAAGATCCTTGGGTCGCATCCGGCGCACCTCTTCGATCGGTGCCAGCAGCGATGCCGGCGGGGAGTCGAGTGGGTGGGCCTGCAACGCCGTCGCGATGCCGCGCAGGACGGGGGTGATGTCCGCCTGGGCACTTTGAGTCAGGGGGAACAGGTTCGGTGTCCGTAGGGCTCCGCGGGGGATGTCGCCGGACATCAGCCGACGGGCGGTCCGTTCAGCGAAGAAGTCCTGGAGTTTTTGGTTCGGGGCGAACGGGTAGGGGAACCGAACGACATCCCTCCGGTCGCGCGTGTTGGCGCTCTCCATCACCCACCAGACTAGCAGCGGCAACTGCGGGTCTTCACTGCACAGCCTGTTCTCCAGAAAGGCAGACGTCAGGGCAAATGCGAACTCCGGATTGAACCGTCTTGCCGAGCAGGCCAACTGGGCAAGCACCACGGGGCTTGTTTCCGTCGTGGCCATCCGCTCCAGGGCCGCAGTGGTGATCTCGGAGAGATCCCCCCCCTCGTCACCCAAAAAGCGGATCGCCCACGCGCGGACGTGTTCGTTGGGGTGGGTTCCTACCTGATCGAAGTCCCGCTCCGTCCATCCACCGGAAGCATACAGCGCCCACAGCGCTTCGAGGGCGAGGTCGCCGCTCTCCATGAGTAGCCACTTCCGCAGCTTCGGGTGAACGCTGATGTCTTGCCGCTCGGCAAGCAGCCGACGAGCCTCGTTCCGCCACCACTTGTTCGGGTGCTTGAGAAGATCGGCCAGTTCCGAGGATGTCTTCGACCGGAGATCGAACGCTGGCACCTTGGGAGTGCCCCGGTATTCGAGCTTATAGACCCGGCCGTTCGAGCGGTCCCAGTTGTCGACCGGATCGAGGTGGGCCGCCCGGCGATCATAAAAATCGACCACGTAGACCGATCCATCTGGCCCGAGGAGAAGATCAATCGGCCGGAACCAGGTGTCGGAGGTCTCAATCAACTCGCCGCCGTGGCTCGCTTTGAATGAGGACATCACCGGATCGAGCTTGTGCCAGTAGACCGCATTCGAGAGGAGATTCGCAGCAATGTACTGGTCGCGGTATTGGGGTGGGTAGGCATCGGCCTGGTACACAATCCCCCCGCAGGTGACGTGTCCGCCCTTGAACCCGGTGTAAGGAACGTGCTCGAAGTACCCGTAAGCATGCGGATTATGGAGCGGGCCGTGTTTGCTGAACCCCTTGACGTAGTAGGCCCCTTGCATCTGATGGAGGCACGCAGACCCTCCGTAATTCGTCCCCGCGATAATCTGGCCGTGCCTGTCGAAATCGAGCCCGTAGGTGTTGCCGCCGCCCTCGCTGAACAGCTCGAATTGCCTGGTCTTGGGGTGATAGCGCCAGATTCCTTGCTGGAACTCGACAGGTGGGGCTCTGGGGTCGGCGGGGTTGGGGATCTTGCACGTACTGGTACTCCCGGCCGCACCATAAAGCCACCCATCCGGCCCCCACTGGAGCGAGTTGGCGAGGGAGTGGGTGTCGTCCATCCCGAACCCGGTGAGCAGAACTTGCGGGTCGCTGTCGGGAACGTCGTCTCCGTCCTTGTCCGGGTAGAAGAGGAGGTACGGCGGCTGGGCGATGTAAACTCCACCGTTGCCGAGACAGAAACCGCTGGCGATATTCAATCCGCCGACAAAGTCCTTGCTCTTGCGGTAGACACCGTTCTCGTCCGGGTCGTAGCAGATGGTGAGTCGATCCGCGCCCTGGGGTCCGCGGGGTGGGGGCTCGGGGATCTTGTCCCAGATGGTCCGGAGGTACTGGTCCTGCTTGAGGGGCTTGAGCCCAGCGTAGTTGGGGTACTGGAGATACTGGAGCACCCACATCCGCCCCCGGTCATCGAAGCTGATGCTCACCGGCTGGCGGATCATTGGCTCGGCTGCCACGGGCCGGACGGAGAACCCGTCCGGCAGTTTCATCCGCCTGGCGGCCTCCTCGGGGGTGAATCCCTGGGCTGTCCCCATTGCGGGAAGGAGAACGGTGGCGAAGAAGGTGATGAGAGTAGGCCGGCGGGGCATCGCTAGCGACTCCGCGGGAGGAGTGGGGCGAGACGGGATTCATTGAGGATGAGGGATGGGGGACGATTTTGCAAGCATCCGTGACGAGTGAGTCCGGAGTTAGGGTCGCTGCGCCTGGCCGGAGAGTGATCGCATGGCCACATCAGGTCTTGAGACCACCCCCCTTGATCCCGGCCCTTCTGGATAGCAACCCCTTGATTTCTTTGCACGCTGCGCAAATTTCGAGACTTCTCGCTCCGCGGGCAAACATCTTCCCTGACTCCCACGTGCGGACGATGAACATGTGATTGATCTAGGGTTAAATACAAGATTAACCACAGAGACACAGAGGACACAGAGAAAAGTCAAAATCCGAGAGAAGAGATTTGGCACTCTTCAAACTCTTGGTATTCGGTTTTTCTCTGTGTCCTCTGTGTCTCTGTCGTTAAATCATGATTTACAAGCCAATCCTTACCACAGAGGCACGGAGAGAAGACAAGAGGCAAAGCCTCCTCGCCAGCAGTTCTGGTTGCGGCTCTGCCGCGCTGAGTAATGTCGCGAACGATTTTGGCCCGGCCAGTGATGGTTTCATTTTCCAGGTGCGATCAGCCCATTCGCTATCAACCGCGCGTAGGCGGTTTCGGCCTCCACCCGACAAGCCGGAATCGGATCCCGGTATTTCAGGTCCAGCAATGTCTGCTTGAGGATGGGCCGCTCCTGGTCGGAAAGGACTTTCGGGTCGAGCTTGCCGAGGGTCTGGATCGCCCAGGCTCTCGCCTGGGGAGGAGTCGTGGTGTACCCGACCGATCGCTCCCGCAACGGCTTTGACACATCGTCCCCGCCGATCTGAACGAGGGCGTCGGCCACAGATGGCCGGAGGTCAACATTTCGATCGGCCGCCAGGAACAGGAACGGCACGACCGACCTGGGGATCGCAGGACCAAGTTTTCCGAGCGCGCGGCAGGCCCGCTCCTGAGCTTCTCGTGGGAACGGTTCGTCGAGCGTTTTGGCGAGTAACTCGATCGCCGTCGGACCCAGGTGGGCCAGAGTCGAGACGGCCTGGTGCAGAACTTGATCGCCATCGACAACCACCCCCGGAACGGGATCCTGATTGGCTGCGCCAGGCGGGGCAGGGGAGGGGGGCGCTGTTGTGGGGAACGGCAGGCCGACAGCCCGGGCTGCCACTGTCACTGTCTCCCGAACCGATTTCAGCTCCACCGCAAGCCCGACTCCCCGCCGGTGCGGGTCGGCCGCGACGTTGACCCCGACCAACTCGCCATGAGCGTTGGCGAGAGCACTGCCGCCGTCCCACAGCCCCACTGGCAAATCCGTTTCCAGCACCCTGCAAGTGAAGAGGGGGCTGCCATTTGAGGCCAACGGGCGGTCCGCCACGGTCCCCACCCGCCCGGGAGTATACCGCCACATCGCCCCTCCCGGTCGGGCCGGGTGCAGGGCGCCAGACGTCCCAACCTCATACAGGGGTTGTCCCGTGTGTGCGCCATCCAGGGCCAACGGCAGGGGTACGGCTCCTGGCGGAGGCGGACTGTCGAGTTGGATCACCGCCAAGGCTGTGCGTGGGTCGGACAGGATCACCCGGCCTGTCGTTGCGAAGCCGTCTTTCTGGAGGCGAGGAAGCGAATGGAGGTAGTACGCTGGGTCCGTCCTGAGTCCTCCCCCATCGCGGAACGGGAAGAAGATCGTGAATGTGTCCCCAGCAGCAGCGACTTGACTGGTCGTCAGGACCAGGCGGCCGGCTCTGTCCACCAGCGTGCCGCATCCGGCACCAGCCGGCCGACCGAATCGGTCTGCCACAACCCAAACGGCCGACGACGTGAGGCGCTCGGCCAGTTGGTCCCCGCTGGGAAGTGGCGCAGGACCTGGGGTGGATATTGGAGGTGGGGCCGGGATGCCCGCCACCCGTGGGTCGCCGCGCGCTCGGCGGACCATCACATCGAACACCCGGGGCGCGTACTGGGCCGCATCGAGACCGACCCCAGCGATCACCTGGAGGGCTGCAATCTGGATGCCCGGGTCGGGGTTCTTCAGGAGCGCGACCACATCCGGGAGAGTCGCCTTGGCGGCCGGACCAAACCCGGCCAGTTTCGCCAGAACGGTCGGCGTCGTGATAGGGTCGCCGGCCTTCAGGAGGCCGGCCAGGACGGGCAGGTCGGCCTCTGGGTCGGTCGCGTCGATCTGGGCCAGCGCGGCGGCGGCCGCACCCCGCAGGCTGGGCGGAGTGTCTGGGTCGAGCAACCGGGCCACTGCCGGGAGTGCGCCTGGCCCACCCCGGGTCGCTCCAATCGCCTGGACCGCAGCCGTCCGCACTTTGCCGTTCTCGTCCTGGGTGAGCCGAATCAACGCCGGGACGATCCGCCTCACCGCCGGTCCCCACCGAGTGAGTGCCCGGGCCGCCGCCCCACGAACCTGGGGAACCTCGTCGGTCAACCGAGGTTCAAACCAGGCAAGTGCCGTGGTCTCGTCCCGAGCGATGGGGGCGAGGAGGTGAATCGAGAGAGCCCGTAGGTGCCATTCGGTGCTGGTCAGGTGATCGACCAGCACCTGTCGGTCGGCGGCATCGTACGGGGCGAACGCATTCAGGACCGTTCCGGCGCTCGCGGCGACGGCAGGGTCCGAATCTGCGACCCGATCGATCAGCTTGGCGAACACGATCGGTTTGGCGGCGGGGCCGTAGAACCCGATCGCGCGGATGGCGGCTTCGCGGATCTCGGCATCCGGGGCGTCGAGCAGGGCTACGACCCGCGGGAGCTGCTCGCGGCTGACCTTCCCGACCGTCGAATAGTGCTGGAGGGCGTAGAGCCTGCCGAACTTACCGCCTCCAGTCAGGGCACCGTCCAGGCACCCCAGATCTTCCGGGGAAGGGGGGCCGATCTGGTCCAGGGCGGAGGCCGCCATGCGCCGGATCCGCTCGTTCCCATCGTCGAGGAGTTCCACCAGGGTCGGCACCGCGGCACGGCCACTGGCCCCAAGTGCCCCGAGTTGGCGAATCGCCTCCACCCGGGCATCCGGATCCCCGGCCCTGGCACGGGTGGCCAGAGCGGTGGGCGTGAGTGGCGTGGGCGCTGGCTCGTCGGCCATGATTGGTGGCGCAGCGGCATGATCCTCCCAGGCCCATCCCTGGGCGGTCGCCACTCGAGTGAGGAACGCACGCACATCGGTGACGTCAATATTCCGCCCAATCGACTCCTGCCGCGGGTCTCGGGTGGAGACCACACCGACTAACTCCCCCCGGTCGTTTGCGACTGGTCCGCCGCTATCCCCGGGGTCAACTGCCCCCTGTGTTTCCAGGAACATCGCCTCAACTGTCTGACCATCTCCGTTCGTGAGGGAGTCGTGAAAGCGGCCTCGGACGGTCCCAGTCGAGAGTTGCCACAGTGTCCCGGAAAAGTTTCGGTGGTTCACCCGGGATCCCCCCATCGAATAGACCGTTGACCCGATCGCTACCGGGAGCGCAGCGAGCGGTAGTGCAACCGCCCTGTCGGGGATCTGCTCGAGTTCCACCACAGCCAGGTCGGCCCGCGGGTTTCTGTCGACGACCTTCCCCCAGACCCGCAGCAAGTCAGCCTTCCGGGCGTACCTCGCCGGAGAAGTGATCAATTCCCCCGACACCTCGAACGCCGGGAAAAAGACACTGATGCGCGTTTCCTCACCGACCGCCCGAGACGTGGTGACGACCAGCCGACGGGACGAGTGAACCAGCGTTCCGCTACCCAACCCGCCAAGACCATGCTCATGGTCGGTGGGGAGGATAAAGACAGCGCTCTTGAGAAGCCGTTGCTTGATCTCATCGCTGGATTGGCCTGTCCGGGGTGGGCTGGCCGCCACCATCTCGGCTTGTTCCGCCTTCGCCTGGGCTTCTTCTGCCTGGCGGGCTTCGCGAGCCCGTTCCCGCACGAGCAAGGCTGTGATCCCCCCCCCGATCGCAAACAGGATCATCAACCCGACAATCGAAACTGCGAGCCACGGGAGTTTGGACCTGTGGCCCTTTGGCACATGCGCGGAGGGTACAGGAGCCGGTGGGACTGTTGGGGCCGATCGGCCGGGGTGGGCTGGGGGTAGGAGTGTCCCACCTGGGACCGGACCGGATGCAATAAACGGAGTGGCACAGAGCGGACAGATGACCCGGGCGTTCATGCGGGCAACGTCGATCTGGAACCGGGTCTGGCAGGATGGGCAGGACACCACGAACATGAGTCTCTCCGGTCAGGGAGGGGAGTGTCGTCATGGGCGAGGTGGGCGGTTTTCGGCAGTTGGTGAGAAAAATCTCCCAGTGAGATCGGGTGCCACGGGCGGCTAGTCCGCCCGTGAAGGCGTCACACGGGCGGACAAGCCGCCCGTGGCACCCCCATGATCGTCGTAGGTCATTTCCTGGCGTCTGCCTTATCCTTCTTCTCTTTGTCGAATCCTGGGTTTTTCTCACGCCAGACCTTCCA
>PLDW01000010.1 GCA_003136315.1 Gemmataceae bacterium
CAAGTTAATTTGGCGCGGTTCCTTACCTTCGAGCCCACGAGAATTTCATCCAGGCGGCGGTGAAGCGGAGGGTGTTAGCCCTTGAGAACTCAGTACTGGTGATCTCCAGCGCAATCTTCTCTCTCGCACTCGTGTTCCTCCCTGGTATGCTAGGCGAGAGCTCTGGATTGGTGCTACCGCATGCCGATCTGATCAAGCGGAGCGGTGGTATCGGCTTGGCTCTGACGGCAGCAGTCGAGCTCGCCTATCGGTGGCTCAGTATGAAAACCGAGAAAGTGACCGTGCATACTACATCGAAGAGTGCTTAACGATTGTACGGCACCGGCACGGAGGAGCGTAGCCAAAGAGCCTCGGGCCGTCCAGCCGCATTCGCCACACCCCCCCCCACTCGCCACGGACCTGCTAAAATCACCTTCATAAATTTCTCTCCCGGAGACTGCCGGCTTCAGCCGGCAGAGGAAGGGAGAGGGGAAACACCTCCCCCAAGATTGCTACGCAGCTTGATTTCGGAACGATTCCATCCGTACACTGCTCCCAATGAAGCTCACGATCCAACTCCAATTACTCCCTACGCCTTCGCAGGCCGAGCTTTTGCTGGCCACGATGACGCGCTTCAACGAAGCCGCTTCGTTCGCGGCCGAGCAAGGATTCACTGCCGGTGTGTTCAGCCCGCCAAGCGTTCACAAGATCGCCTACCAAGAAATCCGCGAGCGGTTCGGGCTCGGGGCTCAACTGGCGGTTCGGGCCATCGGCAAAGCCGTGGAATGCTTCTCGCGGGACAAGACAGTCTGCCCCGTCTTCCTGCCGCTGGGGGCCGTCACCTACGATCAGCGGAACCTGGCTTTCAAGGGCCTGGACAAGGTGAGTCTGGCCACCCTGACCGGCCGGGAAGTGATCGGCATGGTCTACGGCGAGTACCAGCGTGAGCGGTTCGACCGGATCAAGGGCCAGTGCGACCTCATCACCCGTGGCGGCAAGTTCTACTTGCTGGCCACCATCGACCTTCCCGAAGCGCCGCCGATGCCTGTCAAGGACTTCGTCGGTGTCGATCTTGGCATCGTGAATCTTGCCACCACAAACGACGGAGAAGCCTTCACCGGTAAGCCGACAGATCGGTATCGGAGGCGTCGAACCACAGCCCGCAAGCAGTACCAACGGAAGGGGACTAAGAACGCGCGGCGTCGTCTGCGGTTGATGTCCGGCCGCCAACGTCGATTCCAGACGTGGCAGAATCACAACATCTCTAAACGGATCGTCGGCAAGGCAAAGGCACTTGGGTTCGGTATCGCGATAGAAGATCTCAAAGGCATTCGCGACTGAGTCGAAGATCACAGTTCGCGCAAGTTCCGTCGCCGATTCGGTAACTGGAGTTTTTCCCAACTCAGGCTTTTCGTGGAGTACAAGGCTCGACTGGCAGGCGTACCAGTGAAATTGGTCGATCCTCGCAACACGAGCCGGACCTGCCACGTCTGCGGCCACTGCGAGAAGGCCAATCGGAAGAGCCAGTCCGAGTTCGTCTGCAAACATTGCGGACACTCCACGAACGCCGATGAAAACGCTGCCCTCAATATGAGGGCTTGGGCCGTCTGTAAACCGGCCCCAAAAGCAGCGGGTTAAAACCTGGCTGCAAAGCTGCCTGCTTCAGCAGGCAGTCGTTTACAGGTTTGGAATCACCCTGTCCGCCCTGCGTGGGACGCCTGGAGGTGTGCGCATGCCCTTGCTCGACCACTTCCGCCCACCGCTGAGTGGTCGTCGACACTGGCACTCCTTCCACAACTCGTGGGCAACGTACCTCGCTGCGGACCTCAACCGACTGCTCCCCGAGGGATACTTCGCGGAGGCAAATGTCCAGTTTGGTATCGAGATCGATGTGGCCGCCTACGACGAGCAGACCACCCCGCCACCTGTCGGTTGGACACCTCCGGCCCCCACCACCTCGATTCCCTACGCGGTGACAACCGATCAGGTGGAAGTGTTGGTCTACCTCCAGGAAGGTGGCCCACAACTCGCTGCGGCGGTGGAACTTGTCAGCCCGAGGAACAAAGATCGGCCGGCCGCCCGGGAGGCGTTCGTCTCGAAATACCTGACGTACCTCAACCTGCCCGTCGGGTTGATTGTGGTCGATGTGGTCACCGAGCGGCACGCGAACCTTCACGCCGAGTTGATGGCCCGACTCGGCAGTCCCGGTGCGACCGCCCAACCCGACCTGTACGCCACCGCCTACCGCCGGGCCGAACATGGGGACGGGCCAACGGTCGATGTGTGGGTCGAATCGCTGGAGATCGGGCACACGCTTCCCACCTTGCCGCTGTGGCTGGCTGGCGGGTTGTGCCTGGGGGTCGACCTGGAATTGACGTACACGCGAACCTGCAACGAACAACGTGTCATCGCCAACGTGGCATAGGCAAACCCGCTGAGGGAGTCTCATCCCGGGAGTAAACATCGGTCTAACGGGAGGGCGAGGCTCCTGCCGAGCGTGAGGCGGGTGAAGCTCGGCAGGAGCCTCGCCCTCGCATTTATACGTTTAATCGTCTTTTTGTCGCTGTAATATAATTAATATATTTCTGTATAATAAAATCGAATGTACTATCAATTGATACTTTCTCTGGCAGGCAACTTCCTCCGATATAGTGACCTGAATGATCTGTCCTGATGACATCCCGCAGCAGAGAGGGATTCGACATCTGGCTGCAGGGTCACAGGCCCAATCGGTGTCACAGAATGCTTGGAAACCGCTGCCTTGGGGGAAAACAGGAGGAAGTTATGGCAATTCCCACCCAAAGCCCCTGGAACTCGTCACATTTGGAGCATCCCCGAGAATCGTGTGAACCAGTCAAAGCGGGGCAGCGCAGAAAATGTCACATAATAGATTTGTCAGAATGTTAGAGTCTTTACTGTGACTTAAGGGACAGAAACAAAAGCGGTGGAAAAGCGCCGCACTCCAAAAGGGGCGAATAGATTTGGCAGAATATTCAAGTATCCTCGAAGCGGGGGCTTTGTCATAGAACCCCGAAAAACCGGCCCATTCTATGACAGACTGGGGCATTCTGTGACAACTTCAGCACAAACCGCTGGAAAGGGCTGGGTTTTGGACCCTCCAAGGGGGGATTCTGTGACAAAATGCTCGGTTCTATG
>PLDW01000178.1 GCA_003136315.1 Gemmataceae bacterium
GACTAGCCGCCCGTGGCACCCAACCCCACTGGTAGATTGTCTCTCACCAACTGCCTCAACCCGGTTAACTCCAGGCCACCCGCGTCCGAGCCCACGGTCTCGCCCCGCGCCGGGTGACATGGCACCGATTCGGTCGGGGACGTAAGATTGGCGCAGTTCCGCCCTGCGGGGTGAGTTGCACCCGAACTGTCGAAGGAGATGGCGAGATGAACCGCAGATTCGCCCGCGGGGTGGCCGCGGCTATGCTTGTGATTGTGGTAGGCCGGCTGGGGACCGCTGCCGCAGACGATGCACCGATCACGGACAAGGCGATCAACGACGCCCTCAAGGATGTCCACAACTACGGGGCCGACCTGTACAACCAAACGAAAGATTACGCCGGGGCATTCCGCGTGTATGAGGGGGCACTCAAGACCGTTCGACCACTTCTCGCTCACCACCCTGCGATCCAGAAAACAATCGACACCGGGCTGTCCGCGGCCAGCGCGGAGCCGGACACGGCCCGCCGGGCGTACCTGCTGCACGAAACCATCGAGAAAGTCCGGGCCAGCCTCAAGACCGGTGGGGTTGCGACCAAGAAGCCTGACGAGACCAAGAAGCCAGCGGAGACCAAACCCAACGAGGCCAAGAAGCCTGATGAGACCAAACCCAACGAGATCAAGAAGCCAGCGGAGACCAAAAAAACGGCGGAGACCAAGCCGAAAGACCCAGTCGAACCAGCCCCCGTGCCGAAGCCGAAAGATCCAGTCGAACCGGCTACCAAGGGCGGGGCGTCGGTCAGCGGAAAAATCACCCTCACCGGAAAGCCGCTGGCCGCTGGCGAGATTGCCTTCGTCACTCTGGACGAGAAGTCCCCGAAAGTGGTCATCGCTGCGGTGAAGGAGGGGAGTTACACCGTCTCCGGGCTCAAGCCTGGCAAGTATGTGCTCACGGTCACGGGGGATAAGGATACCAAGGTCCCGGCGAAGTACGCAACGACCGATTCGAGCGGACTAACGTTTGAGGTCAAGGGCGGGGCCGAGATCTTCGATATCGTTCTAAAGTGAGACGACTGGCACAAAATAGAATCCCGGAGTGGCAAATGCAGCCATATGCTTTGCGCCGATCTCTGTTCGAAGTGATACACCTGCATTCGCTCCCCGGGGATTTCATTTCCTGCCATACATCAAATACTTGTCCTTCAAGCATAGCGTTTCTCTTCATCGGAGAATGACAGCGACGCAGAGTTCAAGCAGTACCGAAGGCCAGTCGGCCGGGGGCCATCCGGGAAGACGTGCCCAAGATGACCTCCACACCGGGCGCAACGGATTTCGGTGCGGACCATACCGTGGCTGGTATCGCGGATAGATGCGATGTGGTCGGGGTCGAGCGGCTCAAAAAAGCTGGGCCAGCCGGTCCCGGATTCGAACTTGGCGGTCGACCGGAAAAGTGGCAGGCCACACAGCCGGCAGACGTAGACTCCGTCTTTCTTGTTCGAGAGCAACCCGCCGCAGAACGGGCTCTCGGTCCCGTGGGCCAGAATGACTCGCCGCTCCTCCGGAGTGAATGTCGCAATCGCGGCCTCCCGCTCCGCCGGGGTCGGAGGTGTCAGGTCATAGCCGGACGCGGATCGTCCGGGAACGGGTGGAATCGGTTGATCGCTCAAGTGAGTTTCTCCTTGCTGCACAGGTCTGCAGCTCGATGCTGTCGTTCTTGGGCACCAATCCGGAGCACGAAGACGCAGGACGTTTCCCATTATAGTCGCGAACCTGAGTGAACCGTTGGCTGTCTTTGATGTGCCTTGTGGCACCGCTGGCTGAGCCCACCCTGGATTCACTCGTCGTGGAAAAAAGGCCGCACCCGCGGCCGGGTGGGGAAGTCGGCAAACCCTTCGGCCGCTCGTTGCGGCCGGGAGACCGAGTTCTCATGAAGAAGGTTCACCTCAACGTCGGCACGATCGGGCACATCGACCACGGGAAAACCACACTGACCGCCGCCATCCTGGCGGTCCAGGCCCAGAAGGGCCTGGCCAAGGTCAAGCCGTACCGCGACATCGCCAGGGGCGGGATCGAGCGAGATCCAACCAAGACAGTCACGATCACCGTCGCCCACGTCGAGTACGAGTCGGACACCCGGCACTACGCGCATGTGGACTGCCCGGGTCACGCAGACTACGTGAAGAACATGATCACAGGGGCTGCCCAGATGGACGGGGCAGTGCTTCTGATCTCGGCAGTCGATGGCCCGATGCCCCAGACCCGCGAGCACGTCCTGCTCGCCCGCCAGGTCGGGGTTCCGCACCTGGTCGTGTTCGTGAACAAGGTCGACCTCGTGTCCGACACCGACCTGCTCGATCTGATCGAGCTTGAGACTCGCGAACTGCTCACCCGGTACGGGTTCGACGGAGCGACCGTCCCGTTCGTCCGGGGCAACGCGAAGGGTGCGGTCGACCACCCGGCCGACCCGGCCTTCCGCGGGTGTATTGAGGAGCTACTCACTGCACTCGACCGGCACATCCCGGCCCCGAAACGGGCCGTCGATCGACCGTTCTTGCTGGCGGTCGAGGGTGTGTACTCGATCGAGGGCCTGGGGACAGTGGTCACCGGGCTGGTCGAGCAAGGGCGGGTGGCCCCAGGCGATAAGGTCGAGGTGGTCGGGCTCGGGGACGGCGTGGAGACCGTGATCACCGGCGTCGAGGCGTTCCACCGACCGCAGACGTCGGCCGAGGCCGGGGAGAATGTGGGGGTGCGGCTGCGGGGGGTGAAGGCCGATCAGGTCCGACGGGGCCAGGTTCGGAGGTCACGCCGCGGTTTGCTG
>PLDW01000474.1 GCA_003136315.1 Gemmataceae bacterium
GGGAAGCGGGGAGATTTTCTCTCAGGCAGACGCGAGGAAATGACCGACCACGATCATGGGGGGTGCCACGGGCGGCTTGCCCGCCCGTGTGACGCCTTCACGGGCGGACTAGCCGCCCGTGGCACCCTGCATAATCGTGGTAGGTTATTTCCTGACATCTGCCTTAATCCTCGGTCACTGTCTCGCGCACCACCTCATCCAGGGTGGTCACTCCGTTGAAGAGGGCTTCGAGCCCGGCGTCGCGGAGGCTCGCTACGCCCTTGCGGCGAGTGTAGGCTTTGAGCTGGTCGGTACTCGCTCCGCGGCTGACCATGTCGCGGAGGTCGTCATCCATGATCATCAGCTCGTAAAGCCCGGTTCGGCCCTTGAATCCGAGGTTGTTGCACTTCGCGCAACCCTCTCCATAGAAGAACTTCTTCCCCTTCGCCTGCTCGGCGGTGAGGCCGACCTCCATCGATTGTTCCCGGGTCGGGTCGTAGGGGGTCCGGCAAGCCGTGCAGATCTTCCGGACCAGTCGCTGGGCCTGGATGGCTTCCACGCAGGCGGTGATCAAGAACGGTTCGACCCCCATATCCCGCAGCCGGGTGATCGAGGACGGTGCGTCGTTCGTGTGCAAGGTGCTGAACACCAGGTGCCCCGTCAGTGATGCCTGAATCGCGATCTGGGCGGTCTCCAGGTCGCGGATTTCCCCGACCAGGATGATGTCGGGGTCTTGCCGCAGGATCGACCGCAAGGCCGCGGCGAAGGTGAGGTCGATCTCGTGGTTGATCGGGCACTGGACGATGCCATCGATCTCGTACTCGACCGGATCTTCCGTCGTGATGATCTTGGTGTCGATGTCGTTCAGTTCGGACAGTGCGGAGTACAGGGTGGTGGTCTTCCCGGAGCCAGTCGGGCCGGTGACCAGGACGATCCCGTTGGGCTTCTTGATCACCTGCCGGAACTGGCCCAGCAGGAACGTGGGCATCCCGATCCGCTCCAGGGACAGGCCGACGCTCGACTTGTCGAGCACCCGGATGACGACGCTCTCCCCGAACAGGGTGGGCAGGACGCTCACCCGCATGTCGACCCGGTTACCACCGAGGTTCAGCTCGATCTTGCCGTCCTGGGGGAGCCGCCGTTCGGCGATGTCCAGGTTGGCCATGACCTTGATGCGGCTGGCAATTGCGGTGGCCAGGTGGCGAGGCGGGGGGACCATCTCGTAGAGCACCCCGTCGCACTTGTACCGCATCTTGTACTCATCCTCGAATGGTTCAAAGTGAACGTCCGAGGCATGGTCCCGGATCGCCATCAGGAGGACCATGTTGATGAGCTTGCGGACCGGCTGGGAGTTGGCCAGTTCGGTCTGGTCGTCGAGGTCGATGCTCGTCTCGCGTCGCATCGAGGCCGCGCCCACGTCTGGATCGGCCTCGATCTCGGCCAGGAGGGTCAGGATCGATTCCTCCTTGGTCGCCGAATAGGCCCGGACGAGAAGGGCTTCGATCTGGGAGTGCGGAGCCAGCACCGGGGAGACGACCTGGATTCCGAGCAAGTTCTTCAGGTCGTCCATCGCCTGAAGGCCGTTCGGATCCGACATCGCCACGGTCAGAGTGTTACCCTCGTAAGTCAGGGGAACAAGGTGGTAGAGCTCGGCCATGTTCTTCGGCACGAGTTTGACCGCTTCGGGCTGTGGCTTGGTCTCCTCCAGGTTCGCCACCCGCATTCCGTGAACTTCGGCCGTGGCCTGGAGAAACTGGTCGTCGTTGACCAGCTTTCGCTCCTTGACCAGATCGGCGAGCGTGGAATCGCTCGTCCGCATATCCTCGTACACGGACTCAAGCTGGGCCTCGTCGAGGAACCCGAGGTCGACCATTTTCTGGCCGAGCTGACGGGAGTTCGAATCGACGTGGGCCAGGCGTTGCTTCGTCGGCACCGGTTTGGGGGCGGGCTTCGGCGCAGGTGGCACTCCGCCAGCCGCAGGCTTCGGCGCGGCGGGCTTCGAGACGGGGGGCTTGGCACCGCCAGTCGCGCCGGCCGGCTTTGGGGTTGTGTGGCCGTTGGCGGCAACGGGCTTTGAACCGGCCGCGGGGGTCGTCTTTTTCGGGTCGTTCGGGGGGGTCGGGGTGGCCATATCAGGGTCTACTTGTGTTCGTGTGACGAGGGTTGTGGGACCGAATCGGCCGCAGGCAGCATCGGCCGCCCGTGGCATCGGGACGGCTACGACTTCTTGCGACGACGCGGGGCATCGTCCTCGTCCTCGTCATCATCGTCCTCGTCTTCGTCCTCGTCCTCCCCATCTTCGTCTTCGTCCTCGTCGTCGTCCATGAGCCCTCGCTCGGCCTGAGCGATTTTGGCGGCCAACTCTGCCGGCCGGCTCGACTTCAGCAGGATCTCTTCCTTCTCACACAGGTCTTCCCGCCACATCCGGAACAGCGACTCGTCGAGCAAGAACATGCCGTGTTTACGGCCAGTCTGGACGGACGAATCGATCCGGTACGTCTTGTTCTCGCGGATCAGGTTCCGGATGGCGGGGGTGACCACCATCATCTCGTAGGCCGCGATCAACCCCTCCGGCTTGCGGGGCAAGAGAGCCTGGGAGAGAACCCCGATGAGCGACCCGGCAAGCTGAGTGCGGATCTGGTCCTGCTCGTTCTCCGGGAACACGGTGACCACCCGATCGACAGTCGAAGCGGCCCCGGAGGTATGCAGAGTGCCGAAGACCAAGTGCCCCGTCTCGGCGGCTTCCAGGGCCGCCCGGATGGTCTCAAGGTCACGCATTTCGCCGACCAGGATCACGTCCGGATCCATCCGCAGCGCCCGCCTGATCCCCTCTTTGAAGTCCGGGACGTCAATCCCGATCTCCCGCTGATTAATCGTACACTTCTTGTGTTTATGATAATACTCGATCGGGTCTTCCAAAGTAATAACATGCCGGTCGTAATTATCGTTCAGAAAATTGATCATCGATGCGAGGCTGGTCGTCTTTCCGGACCCGGTCGGGCCGGTGACGAGGAGCAGACCACGGGGTCGAACGATCAACTGACGAATCGCCTCCGGAGTACGGAGTTGTTCGAACGTCAGAAACTGGCTCGGGATGCGCCGGAGCACCATCCCGATGGTGCCCTTCTGCTTGAACACGGCCACCCGGAACCGATACCCATCGACGTACTCGATCGCGAAGTCCGCCCCTCCCTTTTGCTGCAACTCCTGTTGGCAGCGGTCGGGAGTGATGGACTTCATCAGGCCGGTCGCGTCGTCGTTGTCGAGCACTTTCGCGTCGAGCTTCCGGAGCCGTCCCTGATGGCGGACCACCGGCGGCTGACCGACGCTGATGTGCAAGTCGCTGGCCTTGATCTGGATCACGGTGGCCAGCAACTTCTCCATCGAAACCGAAGCCACAGGATTCCCCCGCCAGCGATCTGGCACAGGTGGACGACGACGGTGGTGGCCGTGAGCGGTACGGGTAGGCCACGATAACGCGATTCGAGAACAGGATGGGCTCAGCAACACGGGGCTTCGTTGTGGGCAAGTGGTGAAAGATTCACCACCGACCGGCGAATACCCAGGTAACCGACCCGCATCTCCGACCGGCCGCAGTGGCCTGGTCCCTTTTCCGCTGTCGCATTATCGCAGCACACCGTCGTCGTACCAAAAATCAAGAGGGCTGGAATCCCCCCGCCCGGGGTGCGCGTTTTGCGCGACGATTGTGGGCGTGGTTCTGGCCGCGCCCGGGAGTGGTTGGGCCGCCCCTTTCGCCGAGGCGGGCAACCATCGGGGATGAAGGAACGCTCCCCGACGGTATCGATCACATCATAAACTCTGCCAGGAGAATGACTTACACCTCGGTCGCTGCGATGATATCCGAGTGGCAGGTGCTGAGCACCTCATCCAGCGTGGTGGTCCCCCTAAGTGCTTTCATGATACCGTCTTCGAGAAGCGATTTCATGCCCCCCGCTCGCCCTTTCCGGCGAATTTCCTGAGCCGGAGCCTGGGCAAAGGTCAACTCACGGATCACCGAGTTCATTCGCATCATCTCAAAAATTCCCTGCCGTCCACGGAACCCGGTTTGCCGACAGTGGTTACAACCGCGGCCTTTCATGAAGGTGCCCTTGGCGATCGCATCCGGCTGGATGGAGGCGGCCCGGATCTCCGTGGGCGGCGGTGTGTAAGGCTCCTTGCACTTCACACAATTCACCCGGACCAGACGTTGAGCCATGATGGCGATGACGGAGCTCGCGATCAAGAAAGGGGGCACCCCGATGTCGGCGAGGCGGGTGACAGCGCTAGGCGCATCGTTCGTGTGTAGCGTACTGAAAACCAAGTGTCCGGTCAGGGATGCCTGTACGGCGATTTCTGCGGTTTCCTTGTCTCGAATTTCGCCAACCAGGATAATGTTGGGTGCTTGCCGCAACATCGACCGGATGATCCGTGCGAAGTCGAGCCCGATATTGTGCCTGACCTCGACCTGATTGATCCCGGGGAGGTAGTATTCGACCGGGTCTTCCGCGGTGATAATCTTGCGGTCCGGCCGGTTCAGTTCGTTCAGCGCGGAGTACAGCGTGGTCGTCTTCCCGGACCCGGTCGGGCCGGTCACCAGGAAAATCCCGTTTGGTCGTTTGATGATCTGGAGGAACCGCATATAGTCTTCCTCGGAGAACCCGAGGTCGCGGATATTGACCTGGATGTTCCCCCGGTCCAAAATCCGCATCACCGCCGACTGACCGTGGACCGAAGGTAGTAGGCTCACGCGAAGGTCGAAGTGCTTCCCGTGGACGGTCATCTTGATCCGCCCGTCCTGGGGCCTTCGCTTCTCGCTGATGTCGATACTTCCCATGATCTTCAGACGCGATAACAAGGGAGCGAGCAATCGCCGCGGGGCTGCATCGCGCTCGACCAGAACACCGTCGATCCGGTAACGGACCCGGACGCGGTCCGCGAAGGGTTCGATGTGAATGTCCGAGGCCCGCAGTGTAATCGCCTCCTGGATCACCAGATTGCACAACTTGACGACCGGGGCATCCGACTCGTCGGCCATCGCAAGGCTAGACACACTTTCGGTCTGGGTGAATTCGATCGCGGTGTCGGTGAACTCGACGAGCATCGAGTCGACTGACTCGGTTTCGGTCTGGCCGTAGTTCCGGTTGATGGCTTCCTGGATCTGGTCCTGAACGGCGAGGACGGGAATGACGTCCTTATTGAGGATGAACTGGAGTTTCTGGATGGTCTCGTAGTTGGTGGGGTCGGCGGTGATAATTTTGAGCTGGTTGCCTTCGAGGGACAACGGCAGGACAACGTTCTCACGAGCGACCGATTCGGGAACGAGTTCGATCACCGACTTCGGGATCTCCATCTCGGTGAGGTCAACGAACTCGACCCCGAAGTGCTCGGCCACGGCCGACATGACCTCGGCTCCCGCGAGGTAGTTCAGCTTGACCAGCGCATCCTGAAGTTTGATCCCGTCTCTGGACGCCATCCCATCTGCCTCGACGAGTTGGTCGGAGCTGATGAGTTTGCGGCGGATGAGGACGTCGGTGAAATCGCCGCGGGCTTTCGCCATGATCGGACTCCTGCGAGGAAGGGGCAAAACAGCGTGCTGTGGGGAGACTCNNAAAGATTCCAAAGGTTCTCCAGATTCCGGCGACCCGATTCTCGGCATGAGATCGATCGGAGAGAACCGAATCCTCCAACCCCCTTCCCCACTCGAACGGATGGCGGAGACGAGTGCCGTTTCGCCCCGAGCGAGATGGTGCCTCGTTCCCCTGATCGGTGAGTTCGTAAGAACCCCGCACTGGTATGGTATCCGCCGGTACATAGAATGGATCGAGAACCCGCGGCCAGCAGACGGCCGACCCATTTCTGGGAGATGTCATGGCCAGCCCGAATGTCCTTGAACTGAACACCGACAACTGGAACGAACAGGTCAGTAGCGGAACTTTGGTGGTCGCCGACTTCTGGGCACCGTGGTGCGGCCCATGTCGGCAACTGTCTCCGGTCATCGACCGGCTCGCTGACAAGTTCGCCGGGAAAGTGAAAGTCGGCAAGTTGAACGTTGACGAGAACCCCAACGTCGCGGTCAAGTACGATGTGATGACCATCCCGCGTATCCTGTTCTTCAAAGGGGGTGACACCCCCGTCCACCAGGAAATTGGTGTTCTTCCCGAGGCCGAACTGGAACGTCTGATCAACCAGCACGCCTAAGGACAATACCGTTGTACGAGACGGATTGCGGGCCGAAAAAGTGACGTAAGGCGAAGTGCAGAAGGAAGTTGCGCCGCGTATAGGCATTACCCACGCAGGGCCGCCACGGAGGGCGGCCCC
>PLDW01000262.1 GCA_003136315.1 Gemmataceae bacterium
CGGGACGTTTGCGAGCAAGGATGTCGCCAACGGGATCACCGTGACTGCAAGCGGGTTAACTCTCGGTGGTACACAGGCGGGGGACTACACACTGACGCAGCCGACGACAATCGGCAACATCACCCCGGCCCCCCTGACGGTGTCCGGGCTTACGGTCGTCAGCAAGGTGTACGACAGCACAACGACGGCGACCCTGAACACCGGGAGTGCATCCCTGGTGGGGGTGTACAACGGGGACGCGGTCTCACTCGTCACCGGCGGGGGAACCGGGATCTTTGCGAGCAATGATGTCGCGAAGGGAATTCCAGTCACTGTTTCCGGCCTTACCATCACCGGTGCCCAGGCCGGGGACTACAAACTGACAGAGCCGACGACTACCGGCAACATCACCCCGGCCCCCCTGACGGTGTCCGGGATCACGGCTTCCAATAAAGTCTACGACAGCACAACGGCGGCCACCCTCAATACCGGGAGTGCGACCCTGGAGGGGGTACTCAGCGGCGACACGGTCACGCTCGGGACCAGCGGAGCCATCGGGACGTTTGCGAGTAAGGACGTGGCCAACGGGATCACGGTGGATGTCTCGGGGCTGACACTTGGCGGTGCCCAGGCAAGCGATTACAGTCTCACACAAACGACAACGACTGCCAACATCACGCCTGCTACTGTCACGGTTGACGAACTCACCGCCAACAACAAAGTGTATGACGGCACAACGAAAGCCACACTCAACACTTCTGGAGTCGAACTGGCCGGAGTGTATTCGGGCGATCATGTGACTCTTGATTCCAGCGGTGCCACTGCGACATTTGCAAGCCAAGATGTCGGCACAGGGATCACTGTCACCGTGACCGGGCTCACACTCCAGGGATCTCAGGCCGGGGACTACGTGCTGACGCAACCCACCCTCTCCGCCTCGATCACACCTGGCACGCCGGGACCCGTCTTGGTGTCGGGGCAGCCGAATGGGACCGTCCTGGTCTACACTCTTGGGGCCAACGGCCAGTACAGCGGCTCACCAACCGCGACACTCCAGCCGTTCGGGAACATTCCAACGGATGTCCGCACGGCGGTGGGCGATGTGAACGGGGACGGCATCCCGGACTACATCTTCGCGACCGGGCCAGGGGTTCCCTTTGAGGTCACGGTCCTCAGTGGAGCACCCGGAAATGCAGTGCTGGTCGCCCCGTTCGACCCGTTCCTCCCTGCCCCCCCTCTGGCCCAGACGGACGTGTTCACCGCTGGTGGCTTCGTCTCGGCCGGGGATTTCATGAACAACGGTCGGGACCAGATTGTCATCTCTCCGGATCAGTCGGGAGGCCCTCGCATCGCCATCTACGACATGGATGGTGCGGTAGCGGCTCCGGCCCAGGCCTACTCCGCCATCGGGGTCAATACCGCGGAGGTGAACCCGGGGAGCGGACTGACGCGGATCAACAATTTCCTCTCCGTGAACCCGAACTTCCGCGGAGGTGCCCGAACGGCGGTCGGTGACCTCAACGGCGACGGAGTTCCCGACCTGGCGATCGCGGCCGGCTATGGAGGTGGGCCGGCGGTCCTCGTGATCAATGGGACCAAGGCACTCACGACCAGCGGGTTTACTGCGTCGGACGACCTGATCGGCGACTTCTTTGCGTTCAATTCGAGCCTGCGTGATGGAGCCTATCTGGCGATCGGTGATGTGCTCGGGAATGGCCAGCAAGACCTAATTCTGGGGCCAGGGGCTGGTGGCCCGGCCGAGGTGGAAGTGCTCAGCGGGGAGCAGATCGTCAACGAGGGAGCGGTCGCCGCGCTCGCCAACCCGGTTGCCCTGTTTACCCCAACAGGACTGGGGCCGGATGGGTCGGGTATGCGTGTGGCAGTAGCCGGGAACGGGCTCATGGATCAGGTGAATGTGGTGGTCGGTGCCGGGCGAAATATGCCGGGGGTGGTGAAGATTTATCCCGGGACCGGGTTCACCAGCGGCAGCACCAGCGAGCCAAGCGGGGGCCAATTCCTCAGCCCATTCGGTGGAGGTGCGCTGACGGATGGGATCTTCGTCGGGTGACCTTCTGCGGAACGCGGCAGTCGTTATCATTTTTCCTTCAGATCCGCCCCGGCCATCGTCTGCACTCCCAGGCGGTGGACGGTCACTCAACTCCCTCGGGGGTCGGGCGGAGGTCCAGCACGTTCCCCTCGGCTTGGAGGATCTCGCGGCGGATCTTGATGCCGGGGCGGGGTCCGGGTGGCGGTCAAGAACCGGGATGACAGTGGAAATGCCAGTATCGTGACCGGTGCCGGTCAGCGCAGGGGGATCGGCGTCACCGCCTATCTCGGAAAGATCCTGGCCGCTAGCTCGCTCCAGACCAACCTGAACTACAACGACTTCCCGGAACTCACCGGCGGAGTATCTGTCGGCTGTCGCACTGCGGACGGTGATTGCTATCACAGTTCTTTCATGTCCGCCATCAACAGCGGATGCACTCCCTTCTCGTTGATCAGCTCGAACCACTCGCTAGACCTGAAATCATCCGCTGAGTGCGTAACCACCGCAGGCCGGACGATACTAGACACGATGCGGTGCTATTAGCAGAGCATGGCAGCCTTCTGAAGAGGATGCATATGGGTGACTGAGATGAATCTTGCGCCTGGGATAGCTGGGGAAGTGGGTTTCCAGGTTTTCATCTCCTTCTTCGCCAGTTCCCCTTGACAGGGAGCTCATACCAGTATAGCCTACAAACAGACTTTTCACAATCGCATACGGCACAATTGACGTCTGAGTCATTTTTCTGCTGTCCGGATTCCATCCTTGATCTCGTTCATCGATAGAGTGGATCAGGTTTTGTCAAGTTGAGACTCAGAAGGTGCCGATTGGTATCAGCCCGCCAGTTTCGGGCTGCTCGTCTGGATTGGTGCAACCTGATCACCCCGATTGCCACCCCTTGTCACCCGGGGGGCAGTTGCGATCTTCTGTTGGTGGTGCCCCTGACTCTCGAATCGTGCTGCCCGACGATACGGCAGCAACGATGGCTTATCGTCGATTTCTCACTTATTCCGAGGAGAGATCATGGTTTGGAGCAAGTCGCCTGGACTGGGATGGAGTGTCGTAGCAGGGTTGGTTGGCCTGGCGGTGGGGTGGTTCAGTCCGGTACAAGGTCAAGTCGGAATAGGAGAAACTATCCCGCACACGTGTAACCAAGAGAATTGTTTCACCATCGTCACGACCAACGATCCGAATTGTAACGGCGGTAGCTGTGTTGGGGGGCTTGTTGATAACTTCCCGAAATGCACCCCCGACCCGACGAATCCCCCCTGCCAAGATAATCTGGGTTTGCCCTGGGTATGCAACGGGGCGTGCGAAAATAGCCCGAACACGATGTGCTCGTACACTCTGTACGAGTGCCAATAATCGCCGTGGCTTCCCGCCGATCTCAACGGCTTTCAACCGGTGATGACACCGGTTGCCACAACCTGATAGCAGACGCAAGTGCCGCTACCGCGTGGCCCAACGTGGAGGCTCCCGTGAACCGCTCATCGATCTGGCCGCCCATCTGGGCAAGGCTGTTCCTTGTTTGTCTGTTCGTGCCGCTCTGGGTCGCACCCGCCCCGACGCACGAGCCCGAACTGCTGACCGAAGCCCGGCTCGGACATCGCGCAGCACGGGAGTCGATCCGGACCCTGACCGCCGGTTTCACATACCAGCGGACCCTCCCATCTCCACCAATCGGTGTTGCCAACGGAACCTACTGGCGGTCCCAGGACACAGTCCGAATCCAGGTCGGTCGTGAGGGCGAGTTGTGCGACGACCTCGTGGCCAAGGGGGGTGAGATCCGACAGGTCGGGCGGATGTGGAGAACAGGCAAGCCGACCCAGTATACTCTTCTCCTGCGGCCGAGGACGGAACTGATTAGCCCGAATGATGTCTGGACGCTGATGCTGGTGGGCATGACCGGCCCCAATGGCCCAGTGGATATGGACGGGCTCCTGGATGCCGCCAAGCGCCCCCCGCGTGCGATCCGGGAGAAAGACGCCGACCGAGCGTGTATCCGGGTCGATCTGGAGTTCGACTTCCGCAACGGCAACGAGGAGGAGGTTGCCCTCTGGTTCGACATCAGTCGCAATTATCTTGTTCGGAAAATGGTTTTGAGTTCGCGCGGCAAGCATCCAAGAAGCGTCGTCGAAGTCCAGGAATTCGCGGAACCGGCCCCCGGCATCTACTTTCCAGTCTCTCGGACAAGTCAGAACTTCAATGGGAATGAGGTTGTCGCGAGCAATACACTCACCCTGAGCAACGTTCGGGTCAACACGGACATACCGGATCAGTTGCTTCGCCTCCCTCCGATCCCCTCGGGGTCCGAGCTTCGCGATCTGGTGACGGAAACCCGTTATCCCGTCGATGCCGACTGGCGGCGGACAGGGCCAGCGACCCGGGCACCCCGGGTCGGGTTCGTCCCACCGGCCCTTCCTGAAGAGGCCCAGGGCTTCTCCAGTTCAAGTCTCGACGAACCCACTACCCTCGGCCGACGGGTACTAACCGGGTCGGCCGGGCTCCTCGGGTTCGTGTTACTCTTCGTGGCTATCCGATCCGTCTGGCGTCGCTGTCAGACCCAGACTGGAGGGGACGCATGACCGTCTCCTGTCGGCTTGCACTCGGTATGTGGTATCGGGGTGGCTGTGATGGCCGCGACCCTCGGCGTTCGAGCCGCGTGGCCACTCGACCCAGACCTGCCGAAGCCGCCGACGATCGAGTGTCCGTCGCTCGTCGACCTTGGCTCACATGCCGAGGGTGAGATCGTCACCGGACAAGCTGGCTCATTGGATGGAGTGATCGAACTGGGGCCGAGCATTGGCACCCGCCCAATCTCCATCATCCCCGTTACCGGTCGAGTGGTCACTGCGTTTCCTTCGGTATTGGTCCTACCACGGATGGTCGGAGGGCAGTCGGAGGGTCCGGTGAAGTCATCCTGGTTAGGCGGGATGGACAGCCTTTTAAGCCGACTCACGAGGTGATCGCTGCTCCTCCGGATCGGCGCAACCTGATCCCCCTGATTGCCACCCGTTGTCATCCGGGGGGCAGTTGCGATCTTCTGTTGGTGGGTGCCCCTGACTCTCGAATCGTGCTGCCCGAGGATACGGCAGCAACGATGGCTTATCGTCGATTTCTCACTTATTCCGAGGAGAGATCATGGTTTGGAGCAAGTCGCCTGGACTGGGATGGAGTGTCGTAGCAGGGTTGGTTGGCCTGGCAGTGGGGTGGTTCAGTCCGGTACAAGGTCAAGTCGGAATAGGCCAAGCTATCCCACAGACTTGTAACCAAGAGAATTGTTTCACCATTGTCACGACCAACGATCCGAATTGTAACGGCGGTAGCTGTGTTGGGGGGCTCGTTGATAATTTCCCGAAATGCACCCCCGACCCGACGAATCCCCCCTGCGATGATAATCCGGAGTTGCCCTGGGTATGCAACGGGGCGTGCGAAAATAGCCCGAACACGATGTGCTCGTACACCCTGTACGAGTGCAAATAATCGCCGAGAGGATTTCCGCCGATCTTAACGGTTTTTCAACCGTTGCGTGCATCGGTTGCCCCCGTCGAATCGCAGTCGCAAGTGCCGCTACCATGTCGTCCAACGTGGAGGCTCCAATGAGCCGATCGCCGAGCCGGCCACCCCCGTGGGTAACGCTGCTCCTTGTTTGTCTGTTCGTGCCGCTCTGGGTCGAACCCGCCCAGGCACACGAGCCCGAACTACTCACCGAGGCCCGGCTCGGTCACCGCGCAGCGCGGGAGTCGATCCGAACCCTGACCGCCGGTTTCACATACCAGCGGACCCTCCCATCTCCACCAATCGGTGTTGCCAACGGAACCTACTGGCGGTCCCAGGACACAGTCCGAATCCAGGTTGGGCGTGAGGGCGAGTGCTGCGACGACCTTGTGGCCAAGGGGGGTGAGATCCGACAGGTCGGGCGGATGTGGAGAACAGGGAAGCCGATCCAGCATAGTCTTCTCCTGCGGCCGAGGACGGAACTGATTAGCCCGAATGATGTCTGGACGCTGATGCTGGTGGGCATGACCGGCCCCAATGGCCCAGTGGATATGGATGGGCTCCTGGATGCCGCCAAGCGCCCCCCGCGTGCGATCCGGGAGAAAGACGCCGGCCAAGCGTGTATCAGGGTCGATCTGGAGTTCGACTTCCGCAACGGCAATGAGGAGGAGGTTGCCCTCTGGTTCGACATCAGTCGCAATTATCTTGTTCGGAAAATGGTTTTGAGTTCGCGCGGCAAGCATCCAAGAAGCGTCGTCGAAGTCCAGGAATTCGCGGAACCCTCCCCCGGCATCTACTTTCCAGTCTCTCGGACGAGTCAGAATTTCAATGGAAATGAGGTTGTCGCGAGCAATACGCTCACCCTGAGCGACGTTCGGATCAACACGGACATACCGGATCAGTTGCTTCGCCTCCCTCCGATCCCCTCGGGATCCGAGCTTTGCGATCTGGTGACGGAAACCCGTTATCCCGTCGATGCCGACTGGCGGCGGACAGGGCCGGCGACCCGGGCACCCCGGGTCGGGTTCGTCCCACCGGCCCTTCCTGAAGAGGCCCAGGGCTTCTCCAGTTCAAGTCTCGACGAACCCACTACCCTCGGCCGACGGGTACTAACCGGGTCGGCCGGGCTCCTCGGGTTCGTGTTACTCTTCGTGATCGGCCGATCCGTCTGGCGGCGCCGTCAGACCCAGACTGGAGGGGTCGCATGACCGTCTCCTGTCGGCTTGCACTGGTATGTGGTATCGGGGTGGCTGTGATGGCCGCGACCCTCGGTGTTCGAGCCGCGTGGCCACTCGACCCAGACCTGCCGAAGCCGCCGACGATCGAGTGTCCGTCGCACGTCGACCTTGGCTCACATGCCGAGGGCGAGATCGTCACTGGCCGGTTTCGGGTGGCGAACCTCGGGGCTGCGCCCCTACAACTGTCCCGGTTTCGGACGAGTTGCTCCTGCGCGGGGGTCGAGACCGATGAAACCGGGGAGAATCGCCGCGTTCAGGCCGCATCCATCCCCCCAGGGGGTGACCGCGAATTCCTGGTCCGCATGGTAATCGGTGTCCGGCCAGGAACACCTCAGGGGGTTCTGGTCCAGTTTGAGACGAACGACCCAAACCGACCATCAATGGCGATTCAGGTCATTGTCCCACGGGTCACCGGGGGCATTTACATCGAACCCCGGGCGGTCTTGTTTGGCGAACTCGGGCGGGGCGAACAGCCTATTATCACGATCAATCTGTACGATAATCATGAAACTGGCCTCGAAGTCAATGAGATTGTCAGCCGTAACCCGGATCGATTCACCGTCCGGTATCGGCGTGTCAGTGCGGACGACGCACCCGAGGAGCACCCGATCGCTGGCCGGCTCCTCGGTCGGTGCGAAATCACCCCCATCACCGGACAAGCCGGCTCACTGGATGGCGTGATCGAAGTGAGGCCGACCAGTGGCACCCGCCCACTCGCCATCATCCCTGTTACCGGTCGAGTGGTCACGACCGTCACGGCGTTTCCATCGGTATTGGTACTACCCCGGATGGTCGGAGGGCAGTCGGAGTGGTCCGGTGAGGTCATCCTGGTTGGGCGGGATAGACGGCCTTTTCGGCCGACTCTCCAGACGATCCCTGACGGCCTTCAGGTCACTCTTGATCCCATCATGGGCAGTACGGACAGGGTCCGGCTCCGAGTGGCTTGCTCGCCAGTGGATCGGGTCGCTCGACCACCAGTCGTCGAGTCCCGAATCACGATCCGAGTGACACCATCTTCGGGGCCAGCAGAGGATGTTTCTGTCGTCGTCGCACACCCGCAGGGGGAGTCGAAATGATTCGCCACCAACCCCAACATCCAGGGTTCAGCCTGATCGAACTCCTGACTGTACTGGGGGTGCTTGGGGTGCTTGTCGGGCTGCTCTTGCCGGCCGTTCAGGCGGCCCGGGCCACCTCCTCCCGGATCGGTTGCGGGAATAACCTCCGGCAGATCGGTCTCGCCGCCCACCAGTACCTCGACACCCGTGGAACGCTCCCGCCAAGCGGTGTCACGATCACCGACCCGGCCTTCGGTCGCTATTCTCTCCAGTGGACGGACATCCTCCTTCCGTATGTGGAGCAGCCCGCGCTGTGGGCCACAATCAAGCCCGCATACGATACGAGCAAGCTGGTGCGGAATCCGCCCCATATCGGTCTGACCACGGTTGTCAAGGTCTACACTTGCCCGGCGGACGGTCGGCTCAGCACTCCGATCACCGATAACCTGGGATACACCGCCGCATACGGCTCCTACCAGGCGATCACCGGGAGTGGGGCCATCACGCAACACGGGCCGAGCATCCAGATTCATGAGGACGGGACGTTCCGGTATCGGCTGGGGGTGAGGACGGCCGAGATCACCGACGGGTTGAGTCAGACACTCCTCCTCGGCGAGCGGCCCCCTCCCGGGATGTACTGGTTTGGGAACTGGTACACCCCCTACTACCCAATAGCATCATTATTACTGAGCCAATATCGCTGGGGAATGACGATTACTGTCATGTTACCGCTCGATTATAACGGCTGCAAGGGACCGTTCCAGTTTGGCCCGGGCCGCATTGAGAACCCGTGCGACAGTCACCATTTATGGAGTCTTCACGGCGGTGGTGGATGGTTTGTGTTCGCTGACGGATCCGCCCAGTTCCTCCCGTATACGGCTCGTGACCTGCTCCCAGCTCTCGCAACCCGCGCGGGCGACGAGGTGGTCTCGTTCGATTAACTATCTGGACAGATCAAGAGGTGGTCACACCCCACGGACGAAGTAGACCTGTCTTGATTGTGAGAGCCCAGGGAATCGGGATGTGAGTTTCTCTTCGTTGCAAAGAGTGGCGACGACTATTGCTTTTCCCCCAATTCCGCCACGACCATCGTATGCACTCCCAGGCGGGGAACGGTCACCGAATTCCCGCCGGGGGTCGGGCGGAGGTCCAGCACTTTCCACTCCGGGTGGAGGGTGACCCGGCGGAAATTTTAGTGAGGCGGGGTCCGAGTGTCGGTCAAGAACCTGGATGACAGTAGCAATGCCAGTATCGTGACCAGAGTTGGCCAGGGCGGTGGCACTGGCGTCAACGCCTACCTTGGAAAAACCCTGGCCGCTGCCTCGCTCCACACCGACCTGAACTTCGACCGCTTCCCGTGACGGCCCGGCTTGAGCAAGTCCCGAAGACGCGCCAGCGTTCTTCTGTCGCTCGCCTTAAGCACATCGCCATTGAGCCCTGAATAACCATCGTTCAGAGTGCTTTGCTTTGGTGGCCATATCCTCCCGACCAGGCTGGCACCGGTAGAATTTTTTGAACACTTGTACGACTGAGTCACCAACTGACACGACTTCGGGTGTTGCCGTCAGATTCCGACCGGTAGCCGATCGGTATCCGGCGGCGCCAAACACGGAGTTGACGAGGAGGGTGGGATCGCACGATCAATTGCCAGAATTGCAGTATTGGTGTCAATGGGGGCAAGCTGTACACTCATTCCAACTTGCCGAAATTTCTTATTTGCCACATCTTGTCACGATATCCTTAGTCGATTATCCTTGTCTTTGAATCTTTCAGCATGCTGGGGATGGTTCCATCCAAAAAGGCGTGGTGTACTGAAATCGGTTTCTTTCACAGACTCATCACACCCTGTACGCCAAACGATGCGTGCGAGAAGGTTGAGGTCGCGGCAATCGGTCCGCTTCCCCTTCTTACACTTCATTGATTCCTGCCGATCCTTGTACTCAACAGAGATCACCCATGTCCGCGAACAGCCTGATTCGCCGCCTGTTGACCCATTCATTGAGAGGCCGGATCAGCTCCCCGATCTGCAAGCCCCGCGGGGTGGGACGGCGGATCGAGGAACTCGAAAACCGCACCACCCCGGCCACTTACAACTGGGACGGCGCGGGTGATCTGACGGTGTCCCTGGGCACAAATGAGAACCTGAGTGTCGTCAACACTGGGGGGGCACCGGCGTACCAGTTTACGCTTTCAGGAGGAGCCAACACCTGGACGGCCACCGGCACCACAGCCGATGGCGGCGATTCGGGGGCCGTGCTTGGCTTCAACACAAATGCGGACCTTGCCAGCTCAATCGCGATCAACAACACCAGTGCGGGATCAGGGACGAACACCGTCACCTTCTTGTCGGGCACGATCTCGTCGGGCACCATCACCGTCAACACCACGGGGGGCAGTATCACGGACGATGCCACGCTGTCGGCCCCTGGTGCCGGGCTGATCTCGCTGACCGCCGGGCAGAGCATCACAGTGAATGCGAACATCACTGGCGGCACTGGCGGGACAACACTTCTCGCCGATGGCCTTGTGGCCCAGGACTCTGTTGGTGTGACGGTCGAGAATGGAGCGGTCGTCACGGCGACGGGGACCGGACCCGTGAGCGTCACCGGCACCGGCGGCGCTGGACGCTACGGTTCCGACTATGGGGTGTACGTGTCTGGTTCGGGTTCGATGATCACGTCAGGCGGGTCCGGGACCGTGACTGTTACCGGCACCGGCGGCTCCAGCTTCGTCGGTAGTGATTATGGAGTGTATGTGGCGTCGACCGGTCAAATCACGTCGGGTGGTGGGACCGTCCAGGTGGCGGGTTTAGGTGGCGGCAGCGACGGCGGCTTCGAAGATGGCGTGCTTGTGGAGGGTCAGATCAGCTCGGGCGGTGTTGGGGCGGTGACCGTAATTGGCGATGGCGATAGCTCCGGCGCGGGCAGCTTTGACCTTGGCGTGGATGTGAATTCGCCTGGCCAGATCACATCGAACGGGGGCGATGTCCAGGTGATCGGTCAAGGCGGTGGCGGCGACTTCGGCTTTGAACAAGGTGTGGTTCTGACCGGTCAGATCACCTCAGGCGGCGTTGGGACGGTGACCGTGACCGGCACTGGCTCTGGCACGGGTGGCGAGGACATTGGAGTGGAAGTGGAGTTTGCTGGTCAGATCATGTCGGGCGGGTCCGGGGCGGTGATGGTGAACGGCACGGGTAGCTCCGGACCCGCTAATTCTGAAGTCGGCGTAGACATGAACAGCGGTGGTACGATCAGCTCGGGTGGGGGTGATGTCAGCGTGATGGGCCAAGGCGGCGGCGGAGACGGTAGCTTCAACAATGGCGTGCTTGTGTCCGGCCAGATCACCTCAGGCGGGGGTGGGATGGTGACTGTGACCGGCACGGGGAACGGCTCGGGCGGCAGTGAGTATGGAGTGGACGTGGAGTCGTCTGGTCAGATCACGTCAGGCGGGGGTTCTGTCCAGGTCATCGGTCAAGGTGGTGATAGTGACGGTGGCTTCGACGAAGGCATGCTTGTGTACGGTCAGATCACGTCAGGCGGTGATGAGATGGTGACCGTGACCGGCACTGGTTCTGGCTCGGCTGGCAGTGATTATGGAGTGGATGTGGAGCCCTCTGGTCAAATCACATCGAGCGGGGGTTCTGTCCAGGTGATCGGTCAAGGTGGTGGCGGCGACGGCGGCTTCGAAGAAGGTGTGCTTGTGAAGGGACAGATCATGTCAGGCGGCGATGGGATCGTGACCGTGACCGGCACTGGCTCCGGATCCGGCGGCAGTGGCTATGGAGTGGATCTGGAGTCGCCTGGTGAAATTACCTCGGGCGGTGCTGGAACGGTGGCAGTGAACGGTACGGGTGGCTCCGCCGAAGCCGCCGGTTTTGAAGCCGGCGTGCGAGTGGGCGGTGGCACGATCACCTCGGGTGGTGGTGATGTCAGTGTGATGGGTCAAGGTGGTGGCGGCGACGGCGGCTTCAACGAAGGCGTGCTTGTGATCGGCCAGATCACCTCAGGCGGTGGTGGGATCGTGACCGTGACCGGCACGAGCTCCGGTACGGGCGGCATGGACTATGGAATCGATCTGGAGTCGCCTGGCGAAATCACGTCGGGCGGGGCTGGGGCGGTGACAGTGAACGGCACAGGTGGCTCCGGATCTGCCGTCTACGAAATGGGTGTGCGCGTGGGGGGTGGTACGATCACCTCGGGTGGAGGTACTGTCAGTGTGACGGGTCAAGGTGGTGGGTCTACGTCCGGCACTGGCACAGGCTTGGACGGCAGTGACTATGGAGTGGATGTGAATGCGACTGGTGAAATCACCTCGGGCGGGGCAGGGACGGTGACGGTGATGGGCACGGCCGGCTCCGAACCTGCCACCTATCAAATCGGCGTGCGCGTGGGCGGTGGTACGATCACCTCGGGCGGGGGTGCTGTCAGTGTGACCGGTCAAGGCGGTGGGTCTGGGTCCGGCGTTACCAGCGAAGGGGTGGATCTCGAACAGTCGGGTCAGATCAGCTCGGGCGGGTCTGGGATGATAACCGTGACCGGCACCGGCGGCTCCGGCTCCGGCAGCCAGAATTATGGCGTGTCTGTCTCAGATGCAGGTTCGGTGATCACGTCGGGTGGGGGCGCGGTCAGTGTCACCGGCACTGGGGACGCCGACAGCGAAGCCATCTCTCTGCAAACAAGCGGGGTCATTGCCTCCGACAGCAACGCACCGATCACCCTCACTGCCGACAGCCTCTCCATCGATAACACCAGCACCATCGACTCGGGAACCGGGCTGACCACCATCGTACCACACACAGCGGGCACTCTGATCGCTCTCGGCGGCACCGAGGTACTCACCAGTAGTCCGTTGACCCTCGGACTGTCGGCCGCCGAGATTGCTCAGGTCACCGCTGGCACGCTAACCATCGGTAACACCCAGAGCGGTGAGGTCGACATCACAACGGCTGTCTCCTTCTCCAGTCCTGTCGTGAATGTGACGACGGGCAGCGGGTACGCCATCGCTTTCAGCGGGACCGGGTCACTCGCGGACAGCGGCAATGTGACGCTCACAACCAGCGGTACAGGTGCGATCACCTCCACCACATCGGCAACCGATATCACCGTGGGCGCGGGGACCACCTCACTGAACGCGGGTTCGGGTGGGATCGGTGCCAGTGGCAGCCCCATCATGCTTTCTGGCACGAACCTGGATGCGACCACCTCGGGCAACGGCAACGAATTTCTCAGCGTGGTCGGTTCGATCACCATCGACTCGACCGGGTTGAATGCGGGCACCGGGACGGTGGAGTTGGACGGGGGCACGTTCACCCTTGACGGCAACAACCTGATCAACACCAGCGCGACACTGAATGTGATCGGGGCGACGGTCGCGATCGGGGCATTCAACGAGACAGGGGAGGCGCTCACCCTGACTGGTGGCACGATCAGCGGCACAACGGGAGTATTCACGAGTGCGAACACGTTCCAGGTGCAAAGCGGTACTGTCAGTGCAATTCTCGCGGGAACGAACGGCTTGACGAAGACGACCAACGGGACGGTCACTCTCAGCGGATCGAACACCTACGGGGGTGCCACGACCGTCTCCGGTGGCGTCCTGGATGTGGATGGGGACGACTCGGCCGCAATCGGGGCCGTAACGGTCGACAGCGGGGGTACCCTCGGTGGGACCGGAGTCCTCGGAGGCGACCTGATGGCCAACGCGGGTGGGACTGTCACCCCGGGTCCGAGCGTCACTAGCGGCGGGACGCTTACCATCGAGGGAAATCTGAGCCTGGCCAGCGGGTCGACGCTTGCGGTGGTCATCAACGGAGCCGAGGCCGGGGAGTACAGCCAGCTTGTCGTCCTCGGCAGCCCCAGCATCGCCGGGGCGGAGTTGTCAGTCAGCGCCGTCGGGTTCACACTCTCCCCCTCGACAAGGCAGATCTTCCCGTTGATCGACAACGAGGGGGGCTCGCCGGTTGTCGGCACGTTCACCGGGCTGCCTGCGGGAACTCGGGTGACAGTGATTGGGAGCACCGTCACCCCGGCGATCACTTACATCGGGGGGTCGGGCAAGTCGGTCGAGCTGATCGTGTTCACACTGCCCGTGCAGCCGATCGTGATCGGAGGGACTCCCAATGGGCTGACCACGGGTTTCAGCCTGAATTCTTCCACCGGCGAGTACGCTCCGACGGGATCGGTCTACCCATTTGACGACTTCAGTGTGGACATTCGCTCGGCGATCGGGGACGTGAACGGGGACGGCATCCCGGACGTGATCTACGTAACTGGCCCGGGCACCCTGATGGAGGTGACGGTCATCAGCGGCCAGGACGGAAGCGTGCTGGTTCCGCCGTTCGCCCCGTTCACGGGATTCACCGGTGGTGGGTTTGTGTCGGCCGGCGACTTCCTCGACAACGGACGAGACCAGATCGTTGTCAGTCCGGACCGGTCGGGCGGGCCGCGGGTCGCCATCTTCGATTTCAACGGCACCTCGGTGGCAGACGGCACCGAAATCAACCCGGTGGCCGAGTTGACGCGGGTAGCGAACTTCTTCACCCTGGATTCAAATTTCCGCGGCGGGGCTCGAACGGCGGTCGGCGACCTGAACGGAGACGGGGTTCCCGACCTGGTGGTGGCGGCCGGCTATGGCGGTGGGCCAATCATCGAGGTCATCAACGGAACTCGCGTGATCGGGACCAATGGGTTCACCCCGTCGGACGATCTCGTCGGGAACTTCTATGGCTTCAGCTCGAGTTTGCGAGACGGTGCCTATGTGGCGGTGGGGGATGTGCTCGGCAATGGCGAGCAAGACCTGATCCTGGGACCAGGGGATGGTGGCCCTGACGAGGTGGAAATTCTCAGTGGGGAGCAACTCGTCAACGAGGGGGCGATGTCCGCGATCGCCAACCCGGTCGCCCTGTTTACCCCGACCGGGCTCGGGTCGAGCGGGTCGGGCCTGCGGGTGGCGGTGGCCGCGACCGGGGTCGGGGATCAGGTCAACGTGGTGGTCGGCACCGGGCGGAACCTGCCTGGGCTGGTCAAAGTGTATCCGGGGACCGGATTCACCAGCGGAAGTACCAGCGAGCCGACTGGGGGCCAACTCCTCGATCCTTTCGGCGGAGGCACCCTGGCCGACGGGATCTTCGTCGGGTGAAAAGGCCCACCTGATGGTGAAGGCTGAGCCTGGAGACGTCCTGCAGACCGTGGCTGGTTGGTGGTATCTTGTCGTGTCCCCGCCGGTGCGTCGCGGTCACCGAGCCAGGGTGAACTGAACGGCCCGAGCCAGTCGGAGACCACGAGGCCGTAGCCCGGCCGATGATTTCGTCCGGGGATTGACTTCTCACATTTGGCACGTAACCTGGACGTAAAACTTATCTGGCATCGGCTGGCCCGCGCCGACACGATCGTCCGCGCGACCACCCCCACGCCCGGGAGGGAACGAATGCTGCGGTTCCGGTATCCGCTCGAATGGAAGGTCGTGACCCTCGCCGTCCTCGTGGTCGCCGTCTCCGCGGTGGCCCACTACCTAACCCTCTTCACGTGGGGCGAGGACATGACCCATGTGGCCCACTGCTTATTAATATTTTTACTTATCATTGGCAGCACGATCGTTTCTCTCATTCTCTCGCGGATGCTCGTCCGGCAACTGAACACGATCCGGGACGCCGCCCTTCGGCTGGCCCGGGGCCAACAGGTCGATGACCTCCAGGTTGATGACGCAGGTGCGGATCAGGTTGACGACCTCGCGGCTGCATTCAATACCCTCTCAGCCGTGATCCGGGAGCAGGTCGAGCGTTACCGGGCAGTGATGAACATGGCAGGGGATGGAGTCATCACCGTCTACCGGGAATCGGACGGCGCGATCATCCGGAGTATCAACAGAACTGCCGAGTTGATGTTCGGGATTACCTACGATGACCTTCCGAGCAAGCGGGTCAAAAACGTGATTGGGCAGTTCTTTGCTGCCCCCGACGATGTCACCCGGATGGAACAATTCGTCATCGCTCTTCGCCCAAACAGCGATCCGGCAAAGATTGATGTCACTGCCCGGCGGAAGGACGGCACGACGTTCCCGATCCAGATCTCGGGCGGGGTGGCAGTTGTGGCCGTGCGGGACGACATTGAAGATGAATTTCGCGAGGTTCCTCTCGTGACGCTCATCCTTGTCGACATGACCGAAGTCAAGAATCAAGAGCAGCACCTAAAGGAGGCGGTTGAAGCCCGGACCCTCGAACTGAAGCGGACGATCGAGGACCTGAAGAAGGCCAACGACAGCCTGGAGCTTGCCAGGAAGGCGATCAACATGGCGATGACGGCCCAGGAAAATGCGATGACGGCCCAGGAAAACTTCATGGCCAACCTGAACCACGACCTGCGGACACCGCTCACGGTCGTCCTCGGCTATGCCGAACAATTGTTGGAGGAAACGCAGGAGGAAGGGGAGACCAAATATGAGAAAGATCTCCGGCGGATTGTGGTATCCGGGAAAGATCTAAAGGATTTAATTGAAGATTCTTCTAATTATTTTAAGTTTCGTCGAAATCAGCAGTTATCGGTCAATTTTCAGCAATTTAGTGTCAGAAAATTGATTGCTGATCATCGTCAGTCAATTGAATATCTTGCAGGCAAGAACGAAAATGTGTTCCGGGCCGAAGGGTTCGACCAGGTCGACGAGATCACGGCCGACCGGTATTTCTTGTGGCGGGTACTCGTGAACCTGATCTCGAATGCGTGCAAGTACACGACCCGGGGGGAGATCACCCTGTCGATAGGGCCTGATGAGGAGCCGGGTTGGGTCGCGATCCAGATCCGTGATACCGGGACGGGTATACCAGCTACGACACGGCAGCGACTCTTCGAGCGGGACGTGGTGATCAACGAGGACCCCGAACTCCGCGAGCGGCGGGGGATCGGGATCGGGCTGAGTATCTGCAAGTTGTACTGTGGATTGATGGGTGGGACGGTGCAACTTGCGCGGAGCGAGACCGACGGCCCGGATCACGGGTCGACGTTCCAGGTCCGCCTCCCGTCTACCGTCCATCCCGGGGCGGGGGGGCCTCCCCGACCGGTCCCGCCGCTCGCCTCGGCCACAGCCCGGGATCGCCGGGTTCTGATCATTGAGGACGACAAGGAGGTTCGCAGCCTCCTCAGGCGACACCTCGACAACCTGGGTTACGAATCTGCCGTCGCTGCCGACGGATTGGAGGGGTTACGGCAGGCCCGGGCGATCAACCCGTCCGCCATTATCCTTGATGTCAAACTTCCAGATTTCAACGGGTGGGCGGTCCTCGCTGCCCTGAAGTACACCCCGGAGACCGCCGGCATCCCAGTTGTCCTGCTCACAGTCGTGGATAATCTCCAAAAAGGGTACGCCCTGTACGCCCACGAGTACCTTCTCAAGCCGTTCACCAAAGAGGCCATCACCGACGCCCTCAGGCGGGTTCTGCCGGGTCCGACCCAGGCCCGGGCTCGGGTGCTGGTCGTTGCCCCGCCCGAGGTGACCCGGGAGATCCGGGAGGCCCTTGGCCCGCTCGCAGAGCAACTCGAACTGGCCATCGCAACCGGGTATGACTCAGCGAGGACAGCTCTCGCCGAGGGTCGCCTGGATGCGATCATCCTTGACCCGCGGTTGCCGGACCGGCACGAGTTAGACAACAGCGTCGAGGGGGCGGCCGCCCTCACCTGGATCACTGAGGCTGCGGAGGCAGCCTCGATCCCGACCATCTTTGTGAACCATACTGAGTGGCCGCAACCCCGTGAGACGTACCACCGCGACCTTGATACCGTCATCCAAAACAGCTTCGTGGATCGGAAGACATTGCTCGACCGGATCAGTGCTGTCGTCTGCAAGGTGACCGCCCCGGCCACCACTCCAGTCCTCACGGGGGTCCGTACATGAGTATGATACTCTATGTTGAGGACGAGCCGGACATCGCGGAGCTAGTCGAGCGAAAACTGATCCGGCTCGGCTACACGGTCCGGCTGGCCCGGAATGGTGCCGAGGCGTTCAGGGTGGTGGGGGCGGAGTCGCCAGCATTGATCTTGCTTGACATCGGGCTGGGCCTGTCCGGCCCGGACGGGTGGGAAATCCAGCGGCTGATCAAGGCGAATCCGGCGACCGCCGCTATCCCGGTCGTTGCCCTGACTGCCCAGAGCCCGACTGACGAGGACCGGAATCGGGCACTGGCGGCCGGGTTCGCTGGCCACCTTCCCAAGCCGATCGACACACCGGCGCTGAAGGCCGTGCTCGCCACATTTGCCCCGTTGAGGGACGCCACATGAGCACCGACCCGTCCACTCAGGACCAGCGGTTGTATCAGCTCGCCCTGCGATCACGACAGCAGGAACTCCTCCTGGTGTTGCGGGTAGTCCTGGAGACCTGCGACCTCCTCGTTGGCCCCTCCGCGACAAGGTGGTCGGCGGACGTCGAAAAGGTCCGGGCCGCCGCTCAGAAGTTGTCCGCGAAGGTGAAGGAGCTGGACGGCCGGTTGCCCGAGAGCCCTCGCAAGTTCCAGCACGACCTGCGAACTGACCTGACCGTCCTGAAGGGATTCGCTGAAGAGTTGGCCGAGTATACGCTGGATCAGCAAATCACCGGGGACGTCCAGTTCGTCCTTGACCTGATCCAGAAGTCAATCCGCCCGCTGATCGATGCCCTCACCGACCCGATCGCCCACCTGGAGGCCACAACTGCGGCTGTTGAACGGCGTGAGGGCCTGCGCCCATCGCATCCCCCTGCGGTGGAGCGGGGTCGGGTACTGGTGGTCGACGATAACCCGGAAATTCGATCCATTCTGCTGCGAGAACTGAATCGGCTGGGCCATGAATCCGAGGAGGCGACAGGCGGGGAGGAGGCCCTCCGCATCGTCCGTGAACGGGCGACCGGTGAATCCCCGTTCGACCTGATCCTCCTCGACGTCCTGATGCCCCCGCCGGACGGGTTGGAGATCCTCCAGAAGTTGAAGGCCGACCCGGCCACTCGGGCTATCCCGGTGCTTATGATTTCGGGGTTGACCGACCCCCGGGTTCTGGCCGACGCGATTGCCCTAGGAGCCGAGGACTACCTCGAAAAACTTGACGATCCGGAGGTCATCCGGACCCGGGTCGACAAGACGATCGAGCAATACCGCTTGCGCTCCCGTTACTACGGGCTGCTGCACAAGGTTCTGCCCGGGGCGGTAGTCGAGGAATATGTCCGGGATCGCGCCGTCGCCCCGAAGGAGTTCCCCTCGGTCGCAGTCCTGTTTGCTGACCTGAAGGGGTTCACGCCATACTCGCAGCGGCACACCCCACGACAGGTGGTCGATGCCCTCGAAGAGTTGTTTGCTGAGTGGGACGATATCGCCCAGCGACACGAGGTGCAGAAGATCAAGACGATCGGGGACGCTTTCATGGGCGTCGCCGGAGCGCTAACCACCCCCCCCAACCCGACACTCGCGTGCGTCAACTGCGGGCTCGCGTTCCTCGATACCGCCGCCTCACGGAAGTTCGAATTCCAGGTGCGGGTCGGGATATCGGTCGGCAAGGTTGTTGCCGGGCTGCTCGGCCGCCGCCAGTTCTTGTACGACCTGTGGGGCGAAGCGGTGAACAAGGCCGCTCGCATGGAGAGCCACGGCGACATCAACCACGTCAACCTCAGCCAGGAGGCGTATGACCTGGTCGAGCGTCAATTCACCGGTTGGGCGCACAAGACCGAGCCCGTGAAAGGGATTAACGGGCTGACCACGATCTATCGCCTCTCCGGGCCGCACCCGAGCGGGTCGTAACACCGGCTACCGCAACCCTTCCCATCACACATCAGCCGTCCCCGAGTTCCGCCACGACCATCGTGTGCACCCCCAGGCGGGGAACGGTCACCGAACTTCCGCCGGGGGTCGGGCGGATGTCCAGCACTTTCCCCTCGGGCTGGAGGGTGACGCGGCGGAGCTTGTAGTCGGGGCGGAAGGTGATCTGGATGTCCGGGATGGGTATGACCTCCTCCCGTAGCGGCACATCGTCGACAGGCAGAGCATGGGCCGCGGTCGTGTTCAGGTCGTTGAAGAGGTGGATGATCAGTCGGTCGGCCCCACCCCGAGATTGTCGCATCACCGTCGCGTGGACGCACATCGGGGCTGCGACTTCGATCGGCGGGGCTTCGGATGCAGCCCACCGGATTGAGTGGTTGAGGATCAGTCTCTGGTAGGGGTACGAGTAGAGGTAATACCCCGCATCCACCCCGGCTGCCAGGTACGCCACCCGGCCCTTACCGAAGGTGTGGGTGAGAATCCCGGGCAACTCTGGGGCGTTCGCAGCCTTTCCCCGGATCGTTCCGATCGACTTCGCCCCTGCTCGTGGGGCTACCCGCACCGCCGGACCCTTGAATGTCACCGGCTCGCTGCCGACATAGGTCTTCATCCGCCCTGCGTTCAGGAACGAGGTCACATCCTGGCGGAAATCGAATACATTCTTCCGCTTCTCCCAATAATCCGGGCCGATGGCTTTCGCAAAGTTCACATCGATCTCATCCTTCACTGGGGTCACCGGCGGGAGCCCGCGATAGTCGGCTGCGAACACGTCGGCCAATGCGAAGTTGTTCCGAGGCGTACCGAACTCGTCGAAGAGCGATGTATCGAGACTCGCCACCAACCCCCCGCCACCGTTGACGAATTCCCGGACAGCAGCCACCTGGCGGTCGTCCAGACACGCTGCGTTGGGCAGGATCAGAACCCGGTATTTCGCCAGGTCCACAGGGTTCAGGTTCCAGTCGTTGATCACCGTCACCGGCAGATGTTCCTCCACACACGCCCGGAACATCCCGAACACATTGGCGAGGTAGCGATCCTCGACCCGCCCCGACTCGCGGCCGTAGAAGGTCTTGGTGTTGTCGCTCATCAGGAGTGCGGCCCACCTCTCCGGTTGCTTGTGGGTCAGCCACGGCTTCAGTCGTCGGACCTCGTCCAGGCAACGGTCGAGTTCGGCCCGTAATCGCGGTGGCTGGATCACAGCCACGCTTGGGCTGGCTCCGTAGGTGAGCGCAAGCATCATCCGCCGCTCGATCTCGTGCGGCGGGAAGCTGTCCTTCCCATACGGGTTTCCGTGGCTCATCAGATACGGCTCGCTGAATGCCACCCGATGGTCGGTGACGGCCCAGACGTAGGCATTCGAGAAAGCCGGGACGATCGTGTTCCCGCGATTCGATTCATCGCACCAGAATTCCTGGTCGGGGGCATCCAGGAGCAGGTTCATCCGGGCCGACATGTTCCGCGGGAGGCTCAGGAAGTGCCCGTAACGGCCAGCGTTTGTGGTCCAGGTGACCAACGCAACAGTCGGCTTGATCCCCTTGAGCCGCTCCTGCATCCGGCGGACCAGATCTTCGAGCCGACGGTCGGCCCAGTGCTGGTAGCGGCGGAAGTCGGGGTCGTTCAGGTCGGCTTTCGGGATCTCTTTGCCGGTGTCGTGGCGGTAATTTGTCCGGCAGTGTTCGCAATAACAGACTCCACCATGATGGAGCCCATCGAAACTGAAGGCATCCACATCCGGATAGGTGGTGAGGATCTCGGCTAGAACATCGATGAAGAAGTCGCCATACGGCCCGAGCGGGCAAAGCATCCCGCCGTGCGGGTATTTCTTCATATCGATTTGCGGGATCGTGGTGGTGTTCGTCGGGATGCGGCGCCAGTCCGGGTGGGTCTCGTATACCTCGCCCTGGAGGGTCGGCGGATACACACCCAGGATGCGGACCCCGAGCTTCTTGTACTCGGCGATATCCTTTTCCAGCTTCCCGGGGGGGACATGCGGGCTTCGTCGCTTCAGTAACTTGCTGTCGTAGTAGGCGAAGAAGGGGTCAACGAAGCCCAGTTCGCTGATCGTCACCCCGTGGGCGGCTGCACTCGCCCGGGCTTCCGACCCCATCACCGAGAGGGTATATCCACATCCGGTGGTGTCCTGCACCCAATCGGGGATTCGGATCATCCGGAACGGCTTCGTGTCGAAAGGCTGTGGCATCACCTCGCGGTCCCAGACCGGTTGGGTCTTCTCCTGAGCCGCAGCAACCCCGCTCGCCGACGTGACGATGAGCGTGAACAACAGGATTCGCGGTGACATGACGCATCCCTTGTGGGGGAAATGGGTTGGGCTCGCCCGCCCCCAGGGCGTTGCCCTCATCAGT
>PLDW01000056.1 GCA_003136315.1 Gemmataceae bacterium
CCGATCGACTACAGTAGAATTAGCTGCCAACGGGTTTTCTCGGCGTGCGCGTAGCGGAGCAACCGCCGGACGACGGCCTCGTGGCCGCGATCTTCTTCCAGGAACAGCCACAGAAAGCTCTGATCCCAAGGGGTCATTTTTCCCGAGAAGACCCGATCAAGGACCGCTGTGCCGAGCTTCACCTGATAGTAGCGTGAAACGTAACGAGGGTTCGCCGTCGAGACCTGCCGTCGCAGCTCGTCCACGAGGGGGAACGCTCCCGTAATGGCGGAGGTGCAGATCTGGTCGCTCTGCTCGGCATCGGCCCACGGTTCGGCGGGGAGGGCGATGAGCAGGAAGACCTCGGCACCCGTTTGGTGCGCGGCGTAGCGAACGGCACGGACGCGACAGTTCTGAAAATGAGTGACCGTCGGTTGCTTGACGAACTGGCCTGCCTGGCTGTCACCTTCGGTGTACCCGCGGCGCCCGTAATAGGGCATGTAGACCGAACACGTCCCCCGTTGAGCGAGCGACGGGTCGGTAACTTCCAGTTCGTACTCGCCTGAGTACTCCCGGAGCGGGACGTCCTCCTTCGGGGTCATCCGAGGCTCCCCAGTGCGGCGGAACCGGACGAACGCGCCTGTCTGGACGACGTCCGGGTGGGTGATCACATCGAAAAACCATGTCTTGTCGTCGTCCTGCGGGTCTGTGTGCTTGATGGAGCCGAGCCGGTATCGCTGCATCGAAAAAATGGTGGTCATCTCGATCAGGGCGGCGAACGGTTGGAGCTCCTGTGGCGGGGTCGGATGACACAAGAAAGGCAGGATCATCCGGCTGTCGCGAGCGACCAGGGCAATGGCGAGTGGACTGCCCGCAACCCTCGCCAACTCGTCGAAGAATTCGGCCGTCCTCCGGTATAGGTCGAATGGAGAGTTCTGATCCTCCAGAAACAGTGCTTGGTGGAGGTTTTTGAGGTGTTCGGAGGAGATTGTCGACATCGCGGCGAATCCTTCTGGCAACCAGGCATCACTCTTGCGAGCGCTACTGCGGGCGTGTGTGACAACTCGCCTCGCCGAACATCAGCCGGTCAGGTCCGGCTGTGCATGTTCGCAGCGGGACACGACTGACTAAGGCGTTGTCTTCTGTCCGGATGAGCTTCTTGTTCCCACGACAGCGTTGCCCAATCTGCACGAAGAGCATATCGCTTCGTCAGGATTGTGGGAGTATAGCGGGAGTCGTCCGAGTGGCGAGGTTTCTTGGACCGATTAATCGGGTTGTTGCTGACTCTCTGTAAGTGCCATATCTTCATGCGGTTGCATCCATGCGGCTAAAGCTGTCGCAACTACTGTTCAAATAATGAGTTGCATCGAATTTGGGACTTATTGAGCAACAGACCTCATGGGTCATTTGCTTAAGGGGTAACCATTCCAGGGTCGTTTGATTTCCTGCGATATCCACTCGACCACCTCACGCTCCGCAGACCGGCCGCCGTGTCTCGTGGTAGCCCTTTGGGCCACACGTGATAAGCAGGGTGGCGTTGATTGCCGACATGCTGCACCCCGCCCTGCGGCCCCCCTGCAACGAACTCCCAGGTGCCGTAGTTTGGGTCGCCGTGTGAGCATTGGCCTTGGTGGAATTGTAGACAGCAAGAGGACAGGTAGTAGCGGTTACCTGGAGTTGGCATCTCCCGCGACTCGCGCTGGGGTATAATCACTCCAATGTTGCGATGGCGGCTTCGATGTCCATTTACCCCCCCTCTTTCGCTGAACGCGGAGGGAATCTTTGCGACGCGGTTGGGGCGGCCGGATACGGGCGGGAGGCCAAGACTTGCGTCGCATAGATTCCGGCTGGACTGATCCGCCACTCTGGAACTTCGGGTCAGTGACCCGCTCGGGTAATTTAAACGATATCGCTCGTCTCACATCACCATCTCACACACCTGCGACCGGTTGCGAATTGTTTCCCACCTCAGCGGACATGATTTCCCAAACCAGGGACGACACCACACCGGGGGCTCAGAGTTGGGGCCGAGGGCAGGCTTTCCCCGCCCTTTGCAATGCGACCACGAGAGAGGATCATCCCGCACCCGCCCCGAGATGCCGGTATGGCTCAACCAGGGCGAGAACGGCCATCCTGATGTGCTCAGGCAGGTTCGGCCACGCGGAGGAGAGGGCCTCGGGGACACTTCCCTCCCCCTCTGTGGTCGCCTTCTGCATGCATCCTGCATGCATCGGAACCGTTCCCTTTGGGTTCTCTTCGGTGCGTTCTGTTCCCTTTTGGGGGTCAGGGGAAGAATTATCGTTCCCCCTGGATTTCCTTGATTTTGAGCGGAGGGAGTGGGATTCGAACCCACGAACGGGGCAAGCCCGTCTCCGGTTTTCAAGACCGGTGCATTCAACCGCTCTGCCATCCCTCCGGCGGTGTAACGAACCACCCCTGGGTCACCGAAACGTCTGGGAACCCCGTGCAGGAGAGGTATACATGTCACAGATTCCAAGTTGCCAGGGAAGTTCGTCTTCTACAAACATAAGATCGGGAAAGCGACTCGCGGGTTCACCCAAAAATGCGATCTCGGCGTCAGCCCGAGACGTTGGCACAGATCAGCTTACGGGACGCGGTTGCCCCCGATCAGGGAAAACCGCTTTGGAACTTCGTCACCTGGCCAATTGCTGGCAATCGCCCGGGGAGATGCTGGGGTTCGGTGAAACCGCTCGTGCTACCTCCACAGGCGCGCATGGCCCGATCCCCGGTGTGGTCCGGACGACCAAACACGAACACCCCCCGCACTTGCGGGGGTGTTCGTGATGAAAACGTGCGTCGGTGTGTCGAGCCCAGGATCAATTCTGGAAGCGGGGGGCGGGGATCGGATGGGTTTGGGTTCCGATCAGTGTGGGGGTCGAAGACGAGACGTTCAACGCCGACTCGGCATGGCCCAGCAAGTCTCGGATGTTCTTGCGAAAGCTTTCGTACTGAGTCTGAAGAGTGTCCCGCTCGGTCGTCCGGAGCTTCAGTTCTCCGCGCACTTTTTCCTTCTCCTGCCGCTCCTGGGCCGATGTTGCATTCGCCTGTTCCAGTTGCCTCTGTAACTGGCCTTGCTTCTCCTCCGCAGCGAGCAACCGCTGACGGAACGAGTCACGCGCTGCCGCCGCCGCCCGGAAATCCTCCTCCAACCGTTGCGCCTTGACCTCGGCAGCGGTCGATTTCGCCCCGCCAGGATCGGCTGGCCCCCGGGCACAGCCGTAGATCCCGAGGATCGCGACGAGAAGGAAGCCCAGCACTTTGTGCGAACGACTCATGATGCCGTCTCCGTGGGAGGGGAAAGAACCCCGTCCAGGCCTCCGGCCCGGGTGGTGTGTTTCGATGATGCAGGCAGGCACGAACTCTGGAGTTTATCTCGGCACACTTTCACGACCCACTTCACGCAATCTCGCCTGTTTCCCGAATCGATACATTTCCCCTGTCTCGCCTGGTGCCCCCGAATAACCAGAATCTCACTCCCGCCCCGCATCCCAGGTCCGATCCGGTCCGATCCCAAAGCGGTTGCTTGCATTCGGGGTGGGGCCTGTTAGCATCGCCGGATTGCTATTTCATCGTGAGGCCCCTCCCCATGCCGTTCGCTGCCAACGTCCAGGATCTGGATCCGCTCGGGTTCCGCCTGGGATCCACACTGGTCGCTGCCCTGCCTGTCTTGATCCTCTTCTACCTCCTCGTCGGTCGCCGGTGGCTGGCGAGTTGGGCCGGGGCTGTCGGTGCTGGGGTCGCAATCCTGGTCGCCTGGCTCGTGTATGGGATGCCTCTGGAGATGGCGTCGTGGTCCTTCGTTCACGGGGCGGTCTTCGGCCTACTCCCGATCGGCTGGACAGTATTCGCAGCCATGTTGCTGTACAACATGACAGTCGAGACCGGACAGTTTGCGGTGATCCGCCGCTCAATCGGTGGGCTCAGCGGCGACGCCCGAGTCCAGGCCGTGCTGATCGGATTCGCGTTCGGGGCTTTCATGGAGGGGGCAGCCGGAGCCGGGTCACCAGTCGCCATTTGTGGGGCCATGCTCGTTGGGCTCGGCGTGCCGCCGTTTCGGGCCGCCGTCATCTGTCTGGTTGCGAATACTTCACCTGTCTGCTACGGCGGGCTCGGGGTGCCGATCCTGACGCTTGGGAACGTGACCGACATCCCGCCAGAAACGATCAGTGTGATGTGCGGTCATCAGCTCCCGATTCTGTCGTGCCTGATTCCGTTATACATGGTGAAGTGCATGTGCTCCTGGCGGGAGACGCTGGCCATTTGGCCGGCTCTCCTGGTCGGCGGCGGCTCCTTCGCCCTGTTCCAGTACTTCTTCGCTACCATGCACTTGTGGATCCCCGGTTTCTCCCTTTGGCCGCTCACAGACATCGGTGGCGGCCTGTTCTCCCTCGTCAGCCTCGCGCTCTTCCTCAAGTTCGTGTGGAAGCCACGGGTCGAGTGGCGATTCCCCGGGGAGATTCCGAAGGAAGAGAAGACAAAACCGGATCTGGCTGTCGGACACGACCCGCAGTTGGAGGAGGGGAAGGCAGAGGCGGCCCTCTTGCTCGATTCGGCCTTCCGCAATCTGCACACCGAGATCCCTCTCACTGCCCGTCGGGTGGCGGTGGCCTGGTCCCCGTTTCTGCTGATGGCGGCCTGCCTGGCCGGGGCCGGGGTGATCCGACAGCAGGAGTCGGCCCAGAAGCATGCTCTCGATTTCCAGATTGGCAGGACCTATTACGAGCAGCCAGTGCCGACACTTCACAACCGCGTCGAACGGGCTTACGAACTCCAGAAACCGGTCCCGTCTGCGGGCCTGGCAGCCATCGCCGGGGTGGCCACGCTGGAGGCGGCGGTGGCGGAAGGGGTGGTCGTCCGGGATGGACCGCAAGGGGTGAAGTTCCGCGACCGCGAAGCGGCGGTGATCAAGATCTCCTGGGCGACTGCACCGGGCACCCCGGTATTCGTCGCCGCCATGATTGCGATGCTGTTCCTGCGGATGTCGCGGTCCCAGATCCAGGGGGTGTTCCGCAAAACATGCATCCAGATGAAGGTTCCGATCCCGACAATCGCGTGTATGCTCGGGCTGAGCTACGTGACCAAATACGCGGGGATCGACGCTACCCTTGGGGTCGCGTTCGCTGGCACTGGTGCGTTCTACCCCTTCTTTGCTGCCATCCTTGGGTGGCTCGGTGTGTTTTTGACCGGGACCGACGCCGGGAGCAACGCCCTGTTTGGGAGCCTTCAGAAGATCACCGCGACGGAGGTGTGGAACACCCACCACACCGGAGCCATGAGCCACCTCACCCTGGAACAGGCTCAGCTCGTGATCTGCACCGCCAACAGCACTGGCGGTGTGATGGGCAAGATGGTCGATGCCCAGAGTATCTGCGTCGCCACCGCCGGGACAAACCAGATCGGGAAGGAGGCGGATATCTTCAAGGCGGTCATCTGGCACAGCCTCTTCCTGGCCAGCGTGGTCGGTGTCCTGACCGCCCTCCAGGTGTTCGTGCCCCCCTTCACGCACATGGTGCCAAAGCCGTGATGCACCGTGATGAGTCCCTGGGTACAATCTCCCCGCCGGTGCTGTCTTCCGCCCCGTAGTGTGAGGTCCGCCATGCCGCGTTCTCCATCAATCGCCCTTGCCCTCGCGATTCTCGGCGGGGTACTCACCGCCACGGTCGCGACTGCCCAACCACGCACGCCACCACGGTTTCGGCCGTTCAACGGAGTTTCTGCGGACCAGTTCTACCAGTCGTCTGTCGCCCGGTGGGCCGACCAACTCGCCCACGACCTGGGTGTCGTCAAGGCGGAACTCGGTGCCAGCCGACTCCCTCCGCCGACCCGTGGGGCTCTGATTGGGCACACCGACCGAACCGCAGCAGCAGCGGTTGGGCTGGCGACTGCCGCCCGACAGAGCCCCGACCGCGGGCGCATGTACGCAGCGTTCGCCGGGGTGGAGGCTGCGTTCGGCGAGTTGAACACCCTCGCTGTGCGGACCGGTAACCTCGGTCCAGCCTACGCCCGGGTCGTCTACGACTTCCAGCAACTCTCGGTCACGATCACCGACGGCGACAAGAACCCGGACCGGGCCAGGAGGTCGGTGATTCGGCTGGCGGAAGGGCTGGATGAGCAGTCAGACGTCCTGCGGAGCCTGGCCGACGAGAAACTCGGCCCGAGGTTCACGCGTGAGTTGGATCAGGAAATTCAGCAGTTCGCCCGGAAAGCCCAGAAACTCCACCGCGACCTGAATGCGAAAGGCGACCTTGCCCTGGCGGGACAGGCGTTGCCGTCGCTGGGCCAGACGTGGGGGCAGGTGGTGACCCTGATCGATCGGGTGCCCAATGTTCCGCCTGGGGTGCGTGGTCAGGCCGCGAGGGTGGATGCGCTTTACCGCCGATTGGCGGAGCGGATCGCAGTCGTCGTCCCTCCGCCCGCCCCGATGCCGGGGGTCGTGGTCCTCCCGCCTCCGCCGATGTTCCGCTTTAGCCCATCAAAGGCTGCGGTGGTGGCGGTCGCGGCCGGGGATGGGGGCGGACCCCGGGTCGAAGTGTACCACGACCTCCGGACCCGGATTCCCGCGTTCGACTTCTTCGCCTACGATGGCGGATTTCGCGGCGGAGTCCGGGTGTCGGTTGCGGATGTCGATGGCGACGGGGTGCCGGACATCATAACCGCACCCGGGAAGGGGATGCCACCACTCATTCGGGTGTTTAGCGGACAGGATCTGAGCCTGCTCGCCGAGTTCTACGGAGCCGACCCGCAATGGCAGGGAGGCGTCCACATCGCGGCGTCGGATCTGACGGCCGACGGCCGGGCGTTGATCGCGGTCGCCCCGGACGTGGGCGGAGGGCCGCAGGTCCGGATATTCGATCTGGTCCAGGGGAGGGAAGTGACCAGCTTCTTCGCCTTCCCGCAACAGCTCCGGGGCGGAGCCCGGCTGGCCTGGGCGGATGTCAATGCCGACGGCCAACCGGATCTGGTGGTCGCGCCGGGGCCATGCGACCACGGCCCGCTGGTCCGGGTGTACAACATCGCCGACAAAAAGATTCTGACGGAATTTTTGGCGTTCGCGCCCACCTGGAAAGGTGGTGTATGGCTGGCGTCCGATCGGGGCATCCACATCCTGTGCGGGGCGGACGCGGGGGGGCCACCGGAGGTCCGGGTCTTCAAGCCGACCGTCCAGCCGCAACCGGCTGCCGACTGGGTCGCGTTCCCACCGCTTTATCGTGGGGGGGTGCGTGTGGCCTACGCAGACATCGATGGTGACGGATTGTGGGATTTCATCTGCGCACCAGGCGGTGGGCTGCGGGATTGCCCGATCCGGGTGTTCAGCGGGAAAGACGCGCGGGAAATTCTGAGCCTACCTGCGTTTCCGGGCTTCGAGGGCGGTGCGTTCGTCGGGGGGCGGTGACGCCCGTCAGTGGAGTTTGTAGTTTTGGAAGTTGGTCGTCACCTCGACCGGGACAAGAACGTCCCGGCCGCGGACGTGGAACGGGAGACTCGCCGGGAGATTCGCTCCCACGCCGGGCCGAACTGCGACCCGGATACGCGGCGGGCCGTCGATCGGTGACGACAACTGAGCCTCATCCACATCGAGATCGAGGGCGGAGAATGCGTCCAGGATCCGAGAGGTCAGTAGGGCGTGAACGTCCAGACGGTCTGCGGGTTCTGCCATGACAAAACCTCATGCGGCTGCAACAAGTCGCCCGAACCACTCGTTTCGGGCCTATCTCCAAAAATACCTCATTTGGTCACGAGATTCAACACGGGGACACCCAGGGCCGTCGCGAGTTTAGTCAACACCTCGTCAATCGGGTTGGCCAGAGTATGGGAATCAGTCCCGGCGAATAAGAGCCCGACGAGTTGGTGACCGGCGTTCAGAATGCCGCTCCCGCTGTCCCCTGGACTGCTAAACGGTCCGACGTTATCGGCTGTCGCCTCGATCACCAGTTGGTTGATGAAGAACGCGATTCCACCGGGGTAAGGGATACTCGATGTCCCGGCCAGCGCAGTGACTTTCCCCTCGGTATAACCCGTCGTTCGACCAACCTTGTATACCCGCGGATCACCGACCACCCGATTTGGGTCAGCCGGGTCAGGCTGGTATACCCCGGTGCCCAGAATGCGCCCTCCGAACGACACCCGACCGAGGTCGCTTAGCAGCCGTGAGTTTGGAGCGGTGAGCTTCGCCGCGGCTGCATCAACGAAATTGTGCGGGGTACCGGCCGCCGTCTTAAAGTCCAACAGGACCACTCCCGAGACGGTGGCGATTTGCAGTGGAGCAACGAGAGTTGCCAGTGTCGGCATAAGTATCAATTCGACGCTGGTCAGATCGAGTGTCCCAGGTTGGACGACTGGGTTGCCGATCACACCGGCTGCTCCGGCGACTTTATCTGCTGACTTGCCAATGACGTGATTGTTGGACACCAGATGAATGTCACCATTTGGTGTCTCCACGAAGAATCCGAGTGTGCCGACACTAAGGGAGGTTGGGCCACCGGGGACGGTCGGGTAGTCTCCATCCGGGTTGGCAATTCCGATCCCGCTCCGGAGGGCCTTAAAATACTTCTGAGTGTCCACCACCGCCGGCATCCCACCGAAGACCCCGTGCTGGGCGATGGGGACGGTCAGGCCGGGGTTGTTGAGGGTGCGAAACGGTGTCCCGGTTTCGACAACATCAATGTCCGCCTTCTTCGGCTTCGGCCCCCCGAACGCATGGACAAATGCAGGATTGAATGGCTTAACACTGAGCTTGTTCATCTCCTTGGTCGATAGCTTCCGTTCGACGTAGGCGGTCACCGTGAAGTCCTTCGTCTCAGTGATCGGCCCATGATCCTTCGAGGAGACAGCAACGGCCGTCAGGTTACTGCCCGGTGCGGTCAACATGTCGATCGCGTGATCGCGAACGTAATCAAGGGCCGAGGCGAGGTCCATCGGTAGCTCCTGGAGTTCATATATTTGGATAGAAGTGCCTTGATCTGGTAACAAGGTGCCATACGCATGCAGCACCATTAAAGTGCTATCCAGGAATTCGTCAAGAGAGGGTCGGATGACGGGACACCGCTTGGCACCCGCGTTATGTCGAAGGTGAAGTCAATTTCTTGGGCGAAAGAGGGTCTTGATTGGGTTGATTTTCAGCGAGCGATTTGAATCACCGCTGGATCAACCCCCGGATACCATTGGAATAAGACTCATCTCAGGCAGTTCAAATTCCTCAGATTCGTCAGTTCTTGTGCACACGGCTGAGATTCCTCCGGCTTCGATCGCTACTTCTTCTCCTCATCGCGGTCCCAGGACCACTTTTCCTTGAGGGTTTCGAGATCCCACACTTTGATGCGATCGTCCCAGCCCGCGGACGCCAGCAGTTTTCCGTTCGGCGACATGGCGACGCCGAAGACAAATTGATCATGGCCGCGGAGCGTCTGCTTCACGACAGGGGACTTCGGATCGCTGAAATCCCAGACGCGGACCGTTCTGTCCATTCCCGAGCTGACCAGGACCTGGTCTTTGGGGCCGAACTGAAGATCCGTTATGCCTCCGCCCTGATGTCCGTGGAGTTCCGACAGTTCCGTGCCTTTGTCCACATCGAAGAGGCGAATCACGGAATCTCCACATCCGGTCGCAAGTTGCTTCCCATCGTTCGTGAAGGCGATTCCGTTCGTGTCACGCGGATGCTTCAATTCATGCAAGATGCGTCCGTCGGCCATGTCAATGATTCGGACGTACCCGCCTTGACCGGCAGTCGCCAAAAGCTTGCCGTCCGGTGACAGCGCCATGCCCCAAATCTCTCCGCGACGACTCGCTGGAATTGCCATGACTTCCTTGGCCGATACGACATTCCAGATGTGGATGGAACCATTTCCATGTCCTGAGATCACCCGCTGTTCATCAGGATGGAACAGTACGACCTGGACGCTGGTGGGTGTGCTCCATTTTTTGAGTATCTTTCCTGATTCGGGATCGATGATCAAAATCACGTTTCCATAACCACCGGCTGCCAGGAGTGTCGACTTCGGCGAAAAGGCGACGGAGCGAATTCCTCGGGGTTGCTTGAGCGTGTGCTTTAATTCGCCGGTGGTAGCGTTCCAGAGTCGGACCTCGCCGGTATCCTTCTGGTCCCAACTGCCGTGCGCTGTTGCCAACCATTTGCTATCTGCCGAGAACCGGGGAAACCAGACACGCACAACATGCGGCTCCGGGTCCGCCCCCAGAATGAAAGCGGGACAGATCCCGACCAGGAAAACCAACAAGCCACTTCGAGCTGACATAATGCGCTCCCGACAGATGAGCGGAAAGAACCTAACCCCCCAACCCCCTTCCCTAAAAGGAAGAGAGAGAAGAGGATAGAACTTAACCCCCCAACCCCCTTCCCTAAAAAGGAAGGGGGAGAAGAGGATAGAACTTAACCCCCCAGCCCCCTTCCCTGAAACAGAAGGGGGAGAAGATCCCGTCGTGGTTCGGAGTTCCTCACTCGGGGAAGTGGTTGAGCAAGAGGTTTTCCGCAGTTTCTCGGTGGTGATAACGCGATTTTGACTTTAGACGGACTGTCTTCAGTCGTCAACGGTCCCTGGCAACTTGGCATGGGCGGCCTTCTCGTGTACCTTCGGTAAGAGCCCGATCGCTCCAGGAGTTTCCGCCGTGCGTGTCCTGACACCCTTTCTATCCCTCGTCCTGATCTCTACCGCCCAGGCCGCCGACTGGCCAACCCTCCTCGGCCCGACTCAGGATGGGGTCTCCGCCGAAAAGGGGATTATCAATCCGTGGCCCAAGGCCGGATTGCGGAAGGTGTGGGACTGTCCGCTCGGGATCGGCTTTGCCCCGCCAGTTGTGGCCAATGGGAAGTTGTTCCACTTCGGCCGGTTCGAGAACGCCTGTCGGCTCACCGCTTGCGATCCGGCCACCGGCAAATTCTTCTGGCAGTTTGAGTACCCCACCGAGTACGAGGACTTCTACGGCTACGAACCCGGCCCCCGCGCCTGCCCGGTGGTGGATGGCAATCGGGTCTACATTTACGGCCCCGAAGGCATGCTCCATTGCCTGGCGGTCGCCGATGGCAAGGTCATCTGGAAGATCGACGTCCGCGCGAAATACCACTTTCACCAGAATTTCTTCGGCGTCGGTAGTGTGCCAGTCGTCGAGGGGGATCTGCTCATCGTTGCCGTTGGCGGGAGCCCCGAAGGGCGACGACCCGCCGACCTCCGCGATGCCAGGCCAGACGGAACCGGGATCGTCGCGTTCGACAAGAAGACTGGGCAGGTCAAGTACCAGACCGGTGCCGAACTCGCCAGCTATTCGAGCCCGGTGGTCCGGACGATCAACGGGAAACGGCTCGGCCTCTACTTTGGTCGTGGCGGCTTACTCGGCTTCGACCCGCAGACCGGAACGGTCGGGTTTCAGCACAAGTGGCGGGCGAAGATCGAAGAGAGTGTCAACGCGGCCAACCCGGTCGTGATTGGTGACAAGGTGCTACTCTCGGAGTGCTACGGCGTGGGGACCGCGTTGCTGGACCTGAAGGAAGGGAAGCCGAAAACCGTATGGACCGATGCCGAGAAGGACCGGCTCGATCAGTCGCTCCGGTGTCACTGGAACACACCCATTGCCCACGCGGGATTCGTTTACGGGTGTAGTGGACGGCACGACAACGAGGCCGACCTGCGGTGCATCGATCTTGCAACCGGGGACGTGAAATGGATTCAGCGGCGAACCTTCCGGTGTACACTCCTCATGGTCGACGGACACTTTGTGTGCCTCACGGAGTACGGCGACCTGTCGCTCATCAAGGTGAATCCGGCGAAGTATGACGAGGTCTCGAAATACACCGTACCGGAACTGGTCTATCCCTGTTGGGCACCACCGGTCCTGAGCAACGGGTTGCTGTACGTGCGCGGTAAGGGGCGGCTGGTGTGCCTGGAACTGATTCCCCATAGATGACCAAGTCGCACTGTCTCATCTGCGGGAACACAATTGGGCGCACGCACGGGAGTGCAAGGCTCCTGCCGAGCTGTATCACCCTCACGCTCGGCAGGAGCCTCGCACTCCCATGAATAGACCAATCATCTTTCCATAGAGGCAACAACCTCGGGGGGCCTGTACAAGTAGGTACGCATGGTCGCTCGCTGTCCTCTTGTCTTCTGGTTCCTGGTGGGCTGTGGCCTGGTGATAGTGACACAGGCCGGGTACCTGTTTTCCCACAACTGGGATTTGACCACGCTCTTGCAAGTGGGCTGTGAGTCCCCAGCGCGACAACACCTGGAACACGAACTGGGACCGCTGACCTTCGTCGCCGGACTTGGTCACGATGGCAAGTATTTCTACCTGATGGCTCGTCGGCCCTGGGTCTGCCAGGCCGACCCGGAAACGCTCAGAGGATTGGAAGACCCGGGGTATCGGTATGGTCGTCCGCTGTATCCGGTTCTCGCGGGGCTGGGAGGGCTCCTGCCACCCCAAGCGACGCTCGTCGGGTTGGCCCTGGTCCAGGTTTTGTCAGGGGGCTTGCTCGTCGTCGTCCTTGTCTTACTGGCCCGCCACAACGGCCTCCCGACCCTGGCCGTCCTGATCGGCCTGGCCAACCCCGCCATTTACTCGTCCGCCGTCTTGCTCACGAGCGACCTTCTCGCCTCAGCACTCGTCTTGGCTGGGATTCTCTTCTGGCAGCACGGGCGGGTGAGGGCGAGCCTGGTGTTCTTCGCCCTGGCGCTGCTGGCCAAGGAGTACTACGCCCTGACCCCGCTGACCCTCGCCGGCTTCCAGTTTGTGCAAGGCCGCCGCTGGGCGAGTCTGGCTGTCGGCGTCGTCCCGCTACTGCCCCTGTTGGGGTGGAAGTTGATCGTTCTCAACGCGGTGGGGATGGGTGGGGGTGGAGGAAACTTCAGCTGGCCTGGGATGGGAATCTGGGCAGCAGCCCCGGGATGGCAAGACTGCGACCCCCTGGCCGGGCTCGCAGTGGTCCTGGTGATCCTGGGGCTCGCGGCAGTGGCGCGGGCCTCCGCGCCACTGCCCCGGTGGCAGTGCGTTGCATGGGGATTGCTCGGGGTCACGGCCTCAAGGATCGTGTGGGCCGACCCGGCCGACCTGTTGCGGGTGGTCTCCCCGCTCTGGTGGTGTGTGGTCTGGTGTTGGTATCCAGTACCCCAACGTAATCTGGTGGCAAACGCTCCCAGCTCGCCAGCTCTGACTGCCTCTTGAACCCGTCTCACCTGTGGGGTGCCGGCTCACCGACCAGTTGACGCGAGCGGCAGAAGAAAGCTGACCTGTGTTTGGGACTTGCCCACGCCAGGCCGCCACGGAGGGCGGCCCCTACGAANNCTCCGTGGCGGCCCGGCTTTGCGGAGCAACCCCCTCCAACGGGTTGGCCAGGGTATGGCCCACCCCACGATCACAGCCTGGGACCGGAACGTGCGGTCGTCACCGGCCTTTCCGTGCCCGGGCGATCAGCAGTCCCTTGATCGGTTCTGGGAGGAACTTCGTCAGATCCCCCCCGAGAGCCGCGATCTGTCGCAGGAAGGAACTGCTCACGTGCGAGAACTCCTCCTTCGCCATCAGGAAGACCGTCTCGATTCCAGGATCCAGGTTCAGGTTGATCAGCGACATGGTGAACTCGTAGTCCATGTCGCTGAGAGTCCGCAGGCCGCGGACCATGATCGCAGCGCCGACTTCCCGGACAAACTGGACCGCCAGTCCGGGAATCGGCTTCACTTCCACATTTCCGAATCTGTCGGTCACCGTCCGCACGTGTTGGACACGTTCATCGATACTGAATAAGGTCGTCTTGTCGGGGTTATTCCCGACACCGACAATGATCCGGTCATAAAGTCGACTGCCTCGCTCAATGATGTCCAGGTGGCCGAAGTGGACCGGGTCGAATGTCCCGGTGTAGACCGCCACCCGCGGGTTGAGGATTCGATCGGGCATGGCGAACTCCCGCCCGGCGCCCGGCCGGGCTCGGGTCAGGTGGGTCGGATGATGTCGAAAAACCGGTCCATTTCGTCTTCGGTGTTGTAGGCGTGGGGACTGACCCGAATCCGATCAGCCCGGTTGTTCACGATGATCCCGGCCGCCCGGCACGCTTTCTGGATCGAGTCCGGTGGAACGCCCGGCTTGACAAGTGACACGATCCCGGATTTCTCCCCGTCGGCCCGGCTGCTGAACACCTCCAACCCGGTCGTTGCGGCCCGGTCGCAGAGGTAATCGGTCAGTTCGAGAATCCGGGCTGTCACATTCTCGATCCCGGCCCCCAGGAGCAGTTCCAGGCTCGCCCCCAGAGCCGTGATCCCCGGCATGTTGTACGCTCCCCCCTCCCACCGCCCGGAGTGCGGTTTGAGGGTGAAGTCGATGGTACTGTACGCATACGGGCGGACCACGCTATTTGCTCCGACTCCGAACGGATGCAACCGGTCGACCCATTCCCGACGGATGTAGCCGATCCCGGCTCCCTCCGGCCCGAGCATCCACTTGTGCCCGTCGGCGGAGAGGCCATCAATCGGGGTGTGCTGCACATCAATGGGGAACGCTCCGAGGGCCTGGATGGCGTCGACGAAGAAGAACACTCCCCGGTCACGGCACACCTCGCCCAGCGCATCCAGGTCGTTGCGGAACCCGCTGGCAAACTCCACCGCCGACACCGCCAGAATCCGGGTGCGGCCATCCATCGCATCGCAGACGTCTTCAATGGCTACCCGGTTGCCACGGCTCGGGACCGTCCGTACTTCGACCCCCCGGGCTGCCAGGTTCATCCACGGGTACTGGTTGGAGGGGTATTCCTCGGCTGGGAGGACGACATTGTCGCCCGGTTGCCACGGAAAACCCTCTGCCACCACCCCGATCCCATGCGTTGTGTTCGGGACGAAGTACACATCGTCGGGGTGCGGGGCATTGATGAGCCGGGCAGCCAACCCCCGAACGTGTGTGAGCCGTGCGGCCCAGTCGCGGAAGGCCGCGACCCCGTTTTCGGCGAGGCTCCGGCCGTACTCCTCCAGTGCCCGGACGGCCGGTTCTGGTAGCGGAGCGACCGCCGCGTGGTCGAGAAAAGCCCATTGCTGGGTGACGGGGAACTGGTTGCGGAATGCGATGCGATCCATTGGCCCTCCCGTGGTGATTGTGACCCACAGCCTTCGGACCTACAATCGAAAACTGAGTCTTCCCCCGGCGCAGAGGGTCGCCCGTGCTTGCCGAACCGAATCGTACACCATACGACCTGAATTTCCGAGTGTTGGGGTTCCCGGTCCGGGTCCATCCGCTCTTCTGGCTCGGGGCCGCAGTCCTCGGCTCGAATTTCTTTGATCGAGGCGGCCTTCTCCTCTATGGGCTCATCTGGATCGCTGTGGTGTTCGTGTCGATTCTGGTCCACGAACTCGGCCACGCCCTGGCGTTTCGACGCTACGGCGCGGGCGCACACATCGTTCTTTACATCATCGGCGGACTGGCAGTCCCTTGGTCCTCAGTGGCCGGATGGAAGCGACGAGTGATTGTCTCACTGGCGGGTCCATTCGCTGGATTCGCTTTGTACGGACTGTTGTACGGTTCGAACAAGCTTAACCCGTGGATCACCCCAGACACACCGATGCCGGTGGTCATGCTCTTCATTTGGCTACTGAATGTGAATCTTTGGTGGGGGGTGTTCAACCTGCTGCCAGTCTGGCCGCTCGACGGGGGGCAGGTGTCGGACGAAGTCTGTCGGAGGTACTGGCCGCGGAACGGCCAGCGGATCTCGTTGATGATCTCGGTTGGAGTCGGCAGTCTGGTCTGTCTGTACTCTCTGGCGTGCGTCATCAATGACCGTCAGGCCGCCGAGTGGCTGAGCTTCCTCCCGTGGTGGTTCCCCCACGGCGGTTGGTGGACGGCCATCTTGTTCGGGCTCCTCGCAATCCAGAGCTACCTGTTCCTCCAGCAGTTGCAGAGGACCGACCGATACTGGCACGATAGCGACCGGGTTCCGTGGGAGCGGTAGGGGAAGGGTGCAGCGATGGTTTTCTGAGTGACGACCCTGGAGGAGGCGTATTGATGAGTCTGGGGTTGAGCGCAGCGACACCACCGATTGGCAATGACGAGCCACCCGACACCCGATCTCACAAGTCACCCCGACCCCGGATGGGGTCACAGCGATTAGCCGGTGGTTGAGCGAAGCGATACCACCGGTTGGCGGTTGCAATCACCCCGACCCCGAAGAAATCACGGGGGGCATCCGTGCTCGTGTCATTGCCTCCATCTCCCGCCTCCGGTGGTTGAGCGAAGCTCCACCACCGGCTAATCGCTTCGACCCCTCCGGGGTCGTTTTGATCGTTATTCAGCTGATTTTGCCTGAGCGATATCACCCTATTTCTTCGGATCTTGTGGGAGGGGCAGGATCTTGATGTTGCGAACCCGGACCACCGACTCCTCCCCAACGACCAGGGCGAACCGTCCTTTCGGCGACACCTTATCCTCGTCGGTAACCTCAACCGCTTTCTTGCCATTGATGAGGGTTCTGATCGAATACCCTTTGGCAACCAGCTCGAACGTGAACCACTCCGAGGCCGGTGGGTTAGGGACGTCGGATTGCTTGAGGATTCGTAAACCCAGTGCCTTGTTTTCCTTGGCTATCGTCCCGGGAGTTCCTCTCCCGCTGCTCAATGATGCTTGATACTGGCCCCCAACTCCACCGTTTGTGCGAAATAAGAGACCCGAAGTCGACTTGGGCGAGCAGAAGACTTCCATGCGTAGATGAAAATTATCGTACATCATTCCTGTTGAGTTTAAATAAATCGCTTCTCCTTTTGCGATCGGATTTTCACCCTGAATCGCCCCATCCACAACCTTCCAATACTTCTGAGCGACGTTCGGGTTGACCACCTCCCACCCTCGCAGATCCGTGCCGTTGAACAGGGGAATCCACAGCTCGCCGGGTGGGGCGACGCTCACGAATCCCTTCTCCTTGATCTGGTCCCACTCCTTGGTGACTGCTGCGGACATCTCGTCGTTCTTGGCTTTGGTGTACTCATCCGCGGCCTTCACATACGCTGCCTTGAGCACCGATTGCTGGGTCGTGATCAGAGTCTTTAAATCTCTCGGAGCCTTCTCTCCGAGCAGTCCATGTTCCTCGAACGCTTTCTTCTCGTCGTTGACCTCGTCGAGCAGTTTCTTGTTGTCCTTCTTGGCTTTGCGGGCCTTGTCCTCCCGGTCGTCGAAGTATTTCTTGGCCATCTCCTTGGCCTTCTTCATCTCCTGCTCGAATTTGGCCTTCGCCTTTTCCAGTTTGTCGCCGATAGGGTCGGCACCCTGGCCCTGGTCTGTGCTGAGGAGAACGAGAAGACAGGCACCGAGTAAGAGGGCGGAGAGACGCTGCATCGGCTTTCTCCGGGAGGACGGATCGGGCGAGTTGGGGAACACGGCAGGTGAGATCGTCGCGGAAGCAAGCGGGTCGTGACTTGAAGGTTATCGTAACGGCAAATCCCATCGGGGGTCAAGAAGCGGGAACGCGCGATGGGTTCTGGCCATGTTCTCGGTCTTACCTCGGATCGTGTCTTCTCTCTGTGCTCTCTGTGGTGAATCCCTGCTTGAAATCCATCGAATTACGGCAGGTGGCGGGAGAAAATCACCCAGCGGGATCGGGTGCCACGGGCGGCTTGTCCACCCGTGAAGGCGTTGCACGGGCGGACTAGCCGCCCGTGGCACCCACAATCGCAGTGGGTTCTGGCCATGTTCTCGGTCTTACCTCGGATCGTGTCTTCTCTCTGTGCTCTCTGTGACTCTGTGGTTAATCCATGCTTTCATTCTATCCGTTCAGCCACGCAGCGCCAGCGTCCCAACCACGTCGGTGACTCGGTTTGCCCCGAGGGATGCGATTGCGCCTGGCAAAGCCGTTGCGATCCGCACGCTGGCGGTTGGGTCGTAGAAGTTGGCCGTCCCGATTTGTACTGCCGTCGCACCGACGACCAGAAACTCCATCACATCGTCGAGTGTCCCAATCCCGCCGACTCCGATCACCGGGACCGCCTTGAGCTGAGCGATCCGCCACACTGCACGCAGGGCAAGCGGCTTGATCGCCGGGCCACTCAAACCACCGGTCACGTTCCCCAGGATCGGCCGTCTTCGCCGCCAGTCGACCGCCATTCCCACAAACGTGTTCACCGCGCTGACGGCATCTGCTCCACCGTCCGCAGCAGCCTTTGCGATCGCCTGGATATCAGTCACATTCGGGGTCAACTTCGCGATCAGGGGGAGATCCGGGCAGACATCCCGGCACCGTCGGACGATCCGCATCGTAACGGCCGGATCGGTGGCGAAGTCGAGCCCGCCGGAGACATTCGGACACGACAGATTGAGTTCCAGCCCTGCCAGCCCCTGTCCGGCTTCGTGGACATGTGTTGCCATCTGGACGAACTCATCCTCGGTTTTCCCGGCGATGTTCCCAATGATCGCTGTCGGGAGGGTGCGGAGGTACGGCAGATGGTGGGCGAGGAAATGGTCGAGCCCATCGTTGTCGAGCCCGATTGCGTTGAGCATCCCGCACGCGGTCTCGACCGTCCGCGGCGGCGAATTTCCCGCCCGGGGGGCATGAGTGACAGTCTTCGGGATCACCCCACCCAGCGCTGTGAAGTCGACAAGCGGAGCCATCTCCTTCGCGTATCCGAACGTCCCGGATGCAACCAGGATCGGGTTACGCAGATGAAGTCGGCCGAGCGTGACGGACAGGTCGACCATCGAGAGGGGCTCACGGGGAGGGTCGGATTCCCCGCATTCTATCAGTCAGCGCGTGTAATGGTTTCACCCGCCGTGGGTTGTTCTGGTAGTTGCGGGTCACACCCTTCAAGTCGGTCAGGAGATCTCCTCATGATCCGGAAGCTGTTCGCAATCGTGCTGTTCGGGTTCGGCTGTTCACTCACCCTCGGGGCTGATGACCCGCCCGGGGCGGACGATAAGAAGGCCGGGAAGGACGGCGGAGTCGACCGGGCCAAGTTGTTCGCGAAGATGGATGTGAACAGGGACGGAAAGGTGACGAAGGAGGAGTTCACCAAGGTCTTCGACGCACTGTTGACAAAGTTGAAGGAGTCGGGGAAGGGCGGAAAGCTCACTGGCAAAGGCGGCAACATCTCCGCCAAGCTGTTCGAACGACTGGACACAAACGGGGACGGATTCCTCACCAAGGAGGAGTTCGAGAAGGGCAAGTTGGGCGGCCCCAATGGCGGAGGTGCGTTCAAGGGCAAGGGCGGCCTCAAGGGCAAGGACTGATCCCAGACTCTCCATACACCGTGGGGTCAGCGACCCCGGCCTCGGTGAACCCCTTTCGCCGCAACTGGCACGAGTCGCAGTGCCCACACGCCCGACCCTCCGGGTCGGGGTCGTAGCAACTGAGGGTCTGTGCGTAGTCCACGCCGAGTCGGACGCCCTCGCGAATGATCTCGGCCTTCGTCATTTTCAAGAGCGGAGCATGGACCCGGAATCGGCCTCGACCTTCCACTCCAGCCTTCGTCGCCAGATTGGCCAACCGCTCGAAGGCCTCCAGGAACTCGGGCCGACAGTCTGGATAACCGGAATAGTCGAGAATGTTGGCTCCGATAAAGACATCGAACGCTCCGACCACTTCAGCGTAGCCAAGCGCAAGGCCTAGCAAAATTGTGTTCCGGGCCGGGACGTAGGTGACTGGCACGCCGCGACCCATGTCGTCTGCCGATCGATCCTTTGGAACGGCCACATCCGCTGTCAGAGCCGATCCACCAATCGCCCGCAAGTCGAGGCGGACTGTCCGGTGGTCGACCGCACGGAGGGTCTTTGCAATGGTCACTGCTCGGTCGAGTTCCACCCGATGCCGCTGTCCGTAGTCGACACTCAGGGCGAACACGTCGAACCCTTCCCCCTTCGCAACCGCAAAGGTCGTGGTGCTGTCCAACCCGCCGCTCAGAAGTACGACCGCCCGGGGCATCGCGCAGCTCTCCCTCATTGCCGCACCGGAGCGTCTGGCCGGTGTGCCGTTCTGACCGCGAATGGGCGGGGGGTGTCCCAACCGCACATCCCGAACCACCGGGTGGCTGGAACCGAGGTGCCACTGAGGCTATCAACTATAAAGGCATGGTTTAAAGTTTCGAGTTTAAAGTTTAAAGTTGAAGACCCTGTGCCTGGAAGCCCGCTCCGAAACCGCGGGAGCCATCATCAACTTTAAACTTTAAACTTTAAACGACGCTCACATAAGTGAACCGCGCGTTGTCCGCCACCCGGGATCGAGATCATGGAACCCACTGCGACGCCGTCCGCCGACCAACTCGAAACATTTCCAAACCCGCGACCGGGGCGGGATTTCACGATCGAGATCGTGTGCCCGGAATTTACCAGTGTCTGCCCAAAAACGGGTCAACCGGACTTCGCAACAATCACCTTCCGCTACACCCCCAGCGAAACGTGTGTCGAACTGAAATCGCTCAAACTGTACCTTCAGCGATACCGAAGCCTGGGGATCTTTTACGAAGCCGTCACCAACCAACTCCTCGACGATTTCGTGGCGGCGTGCCAGCCGGTGAGGTGTCTGGTGGTGAGTGCGTGGACGTCGCGGGGTGGGATCACCACAAATGTGACATGCAGCTACGAAGCGGGAAAGCCGGGCTGACTTCAGAACGAGACGATCAGACCCCGCGATCGGGGACTTCTCACCGCGGAAAGAAACGAAAGCTGCGCCCGTGGAGAACTGCTCGATCGCACCTACTGGACGATAATCGCGTTCTCGACACGGGCCGTTGGTAGGAGTTCACGGACCTCGTGCTGGGCGAGTTGCTTGATGTGGAACGACGCAGCCCGACCGCGGAGGGTCACCCAGCCCGGGCCGACCTCCACCACCAGATCTCGGACCCGCCGACTGGTTCGGGTCGAGACACGTTGAAGGATGAGGTCGGCGAGGCCCGGAGGATTCGTACTCATACGTTGCCAGTCTCCTTGACGTGATGCCTGATCCCTGGGCACATCCGCACAGTTGTGAGTCAGAAATCTGAGTTTTGGAGCCCTTATCGAATGAGGATTCGAGCGGATGCAAAAGTCGGACCAACCCCAGCCGAGCGCGGCCACTGTCTTGCTCACCAGGGCCAGCCACCTGACACCCGATGAAATTCTAACCAAGATTCATGAAGGTTGGCGGTGCGTTCGGTTTGAATTCTGTATCTCGTTCCTTCTTGCGACCGTCCGCTGCCAGTCTGGGATTTACCTGACTGAATGCTGGCAGCAGCGATACGTGTGTGGGATGGCTTACGTCGCGCTGGCGATCCTTTTCGGTCCCTGGGGGGTACCGTGGGGTCCGGTGTGGACGCTTCGTGCCGTGTGGACGAACCTCACCGGCGGTGTAGAAGCAACCGACGCGGTTCTGGCGGCTCTGGGCCAGAACCATCCGACACCCAGCGAACCGTCGGCCCAGGGGAGTTGAGGTCAGGGAGAGGGCCGGAAATGACCGACCACGCTTGTGGGTGCCANNGGCGGCTTGTCCGCCCGTGAAAGGCGTCGCACGGGCGGACAAGCCGCCCGTGGCACCCGATCCCCCTGGTCGATTTTCTCCCGCCGCCTGCCTCACATCCGGTTCCCGGGGTCTGGAGGTGAATTTCCACAGCCGGGAATCTTTGCAGGTTCCTGCGCCGTTGTCGGCTCACTCTTCCGTAACATACCCTCCAGGTTCTGGAGGGGTCGACGTGGTTCGGGCCATATTCATTGGTGTGTGCGTATCTGTCACCCTGGGTCTCCTGGCTGCCACGCCGGGCCAGGCGTCTCTCTACCAACCGGACGACCCGATGGTGGTTCCGGTTCGACCCGATGGGGTCGGAGAGCCGTTCCCGTTCGGTGAGTTCCGGCGGAGGCTGGTGCAACTCGCCAACAGTGGCAACCCGACCCTCAAAAACGCGGACGGGAGCCCGACCGACCGCGATCGGCTCCTCACGCGAGTGAAGGCTCTTCAGCAGACACGCGATCTGTCGGTCGATGACACAGCCGCACTCGCTGCCGACATGCTCCGGCTCGGCGACACCGATGCCCGGTTCTTCGTAAACGACGCCCTGAACTTGCTCACGCCCCGAACCCGGGACCGGTCTCCGAACTACTTCGTCCACACGACCCTGGCGGAAGTCCGGGCCGCCCGCGGGGAGTGGGCCGATGCGCTGCGCTATCACGAGGCCGCGCTGCTCGACTGCGAGATGCCAGCCAAGGTGAAAGGTTGGACCGACGCCCAGCGGAACTGGGTGGCCAAACTCGACAGCAGCTACGTCCCACACTACCTGCGACTGCGCAAAGCCGAGGCGGACGCCCGCCCGCGACCCGCACACGACACCGAAGAGCCGACCCCGCTTTTCCCCCTCCCTGATGGGAAAACGCCGGTCGACCCGGTCCGATTTGTCAACGATGCCGGAACGTACCAACCCGGAGTCCTCGCTGCGGCCGAGCGGGCAAAACTCCCGCCGGACGCGGTTGCGATCACGCAACAACTCCTTCTCTGGTTCCCGTCCGACACCCGGCTCTACTGGCTGCTCGCCGAGTTGTACGCGGCCGACGACAACCTCGCCGTCGCCCAGCAGATCATGGACGAGTGCGCGTGGTCCAAACAATACGGGAATCGGAAAATCCTGATGGACCACCGTGAGGCGGTCACCGCCGTGGAAGACGCCCGACGACGAACAGCGCAAGAGTCGGCTGAGAAAGCCGTCCCAATCAGTATGCGGACGATCGGGATTTACTTCGCGGTGGTGGTTGCGTTCGGGGTAATCGCCATTGCCAGGGCGTTTACCCGGCGGGGCCGGAAAGCTGGCGGGTCGAGCCGATGACCTGCCCCTCTCGACGGTGGATGGTACAATGGTGACATGGCGAACGCCGAAAAATATCTCCGCCCCGAAGTGATCCGTCAGGTCGCCCGACTCGACCTGCGAGCCAAGTTCATCGTTCAGGGCTTCCTGACTGGGCTCCACAGCAGCCCGTTCCAGGGGTTCTCCGTCGAGTTCTCCGAGCACCGCCGGTACAACCCCGGGGATGACCTCAAGACGCTCGACTGGAATGTTTACGCGAAGACCGGGAAGTACTTCGTCAAGAAGTTTCAGGCCGAAACGAACATGACGGGGTATCTCGTCATGGACCTGTCCAAGTCGATGGACTGGAACGGGCGGGCGGAGGCCAAGAAAGCCAAGGTGCGGCTGGCAGGAACCTCTGGTGGAGCCGACGAGACGCTCACCAAGTTCGAGTACGGGATCTGCCTGGCCGCAGCGCTCGGATACTTGATGATCTACCAGCAAGATCCAGTCGGGCTGGTGGCGTTCGACACGAAGCTGACCACCGTCATCCCGCCCAAGAGCAAGCGGACTCAACTCGGGACCATTCTGTCGGTCCTCGCGAACCTCAAGCCGACCGGCGCAACGAACATCGCCGACAGCCTGTTCCAGCTCGCCTCAATGATCAAGGGCAAGAGCCTGGTGATGCTCTTTAGCGACCTGATCACCGACCCAGAGCCAGTGCTCCGGAGTCTCTACCGGCTCCGGTACTCCGGGCACGAGGTCATTCTGTTCCACATCCTGGACGAGTTGGAGGTGAACTTCCCAATCACCGGGCTGGTCGATTTCGAAGACGTGGAGGCTCCGGACGAGCACATGGAGATCGACGCTGCGGGCATCAGGGACGACTACTTGGCCGCGGTGACCGACCTCCGGGAGCACTACAAGCGGGAGTGCGCGAACGCCAACATCGACTACGTCGCGATGGACACCAGCGTAGGATTCGACAAGGCCCTGCTCGACTACCTTGTGCTGCGACAGAGACGGTTTGGATAAGTCGTTTAAAGAGTTTAAAGTTTAAGCGTGCGGCAGATGGATGATTCCCACCCGTAAGGGACAGGCCGGGCCGCCACGGAGGGCGGCCCCTACGAATGCCACGTAGGGGCCGCCCTCCGTGGCGGCCCGGCGTGGGCAAGTCCCAAAGACAGGTCAGCTTTCTTCTGCCACTCGCCTTAACGTCTTGGGTGCAACAGGTCGGCCCAGCCAGGGCTCCAGGTGCGTGACGGCAATGCCTTGGGGGTCGCTCACACCGCAGCCATGACCAGCGCTCCGTTCTGGCCGCCGAACCCGAAGCTCGTCGAGAGCCCGAACTTGACTTTCCCCTCGCGCGCGGTGTTCGGGATGTAGTCGAGGTCGCAGACGGGGTCGGGGTTCTTGAGGTTGATCGTCGGTGGATACACCTGGGTGTGCAGGCTCAGCGCCAGAGCCGCAGCCTCGATTGCTCCACTGGCCCCGATCGAGTGTCCAATCATCGACTTGATTGACGACAGTTGAACCTCTTTCGCTGTCTCCCCGAACACCCGCTTGACCGCTGCTGTCTCCATCGCGTCGTTGAGTTTCGTGCTCGTCCCATGGGCGTTGATGTAGCCAACATCCCGGTAGTCCACTTCGGCCTCTGTCAGAGCCGACACGATGGCTCGGGCACCACCCCGGCCGTCCGGGTCCGGCTTGGTCACCGAGTACGCATCGAATGTGCTGCCCCAGCCAAGCACCTCCGCGTAGATCGGGGCGTTCCGGGCCTTGGCACGCTCGTATTCCTCAAGAACCAACACCGCCGCACCCTCGCTGATCACGAACCCATCCCGGAGCCGGTCGAACGGTCGGGACCGCTCTTCCGCGGGGCGATTTTCGGAGCGACTGAGGGTGCCCAGGGCCGTGTACGCCAGGAGCATCAGCGGATCGATCCGGCTGTCGGCTCCTCCGCAGAGCATCACGTCCGCATCACCACGCGAGATCAACCGAAACGCCTCGCCGACGGCCTGAGTTCCGGCCACGCACGCGGTCACCACGGTGTTGTTTGGACCCTGGCAGTTGAAGGCCATCGAGATGTGTGCCGCAGCCATGTTCGGCAAGTACTTCAAGAGCCAGAGCGGGAACAACTGGGCATCCCCATGTGCGGGGTCGGGTAGTTTTGTCTCGTCGAACTGCCCGTCTTCCTGCACCGCGCGGGCCAGGATCGGGGCGAGTTCCCCCAGATCCATTGGGACAAGTCCGGTGCCCATCACCACACCGAGCCGTTCTGGGTTCTCCCGGCCGATCTCGATCCCGCTGTCGGCCACTGCCAGCCCGGCGGCCCCGATCCCGAATTTGGCGGCCCGACCCATGACTTTGACCGATTTCCGGAATTTGTCCGGGATAAACGGTTGGGGGTCAAATTCGTGGACTTCCCCGGCGATCCGAATCGGGTGGTTCGAAGCGTCGAACGACCGAATCGGGCCGATTCCGCTGTGTCCATCGACGCAGGCTCGCCAGAAGGCGTCCTTGCCGACACCGTTTGGGGCAACGACTCCCACCCCCGTTATCACCACCCTGCGCATGACGCAACCTCATTCGGCCGCCCCATGCCTCATCCTAAGAGGGGGCCGGCACGTCACGCTCGTCATCGCCCCGCGGCATCCCGCCGCGCCCTTCTAGCGACTCGTCGTATATCGGCTTCAGCCTGGCCGATGGATCACCCCAACTCTCCAGCTTCACCATCCTCTACAAACCTAGCCTCTTCGGCGAAACCCTTCAATCCCCCATTTTGAAAGGAATCCATGTCCCATGCACACCTTGCGTGAACGATGCGGAAAATCCGTCACAATCACTCCGAATTGCCCCGGTTGCAACTGAGAATCCTGTTCAAACCAACGAAATCCGCGTTCGGATTGGGCGAATTGGTCTGGTAGGCGGAACGACCCGGGTTGGAGAAGGCCATCGGATGCGATCCTGGCATACAATGAGGAAACCAGGCGAATTGCCCCAGTCCGAGCGGCTGCTGGCTCGGGGCGAGATTGACGATCCGTGTTGGGTGCTGGGGGTTCGTGAACGTTGGGTGTGTCGTCCGGTCGGGTTGCATTCCGGATCAATTCGGGAGACTCGGCAAGAAAGGTTCTTTTGCGGCCGTTCCCAGCATGGTTATAATCTGCTGTGGGGGTTTGGGTCGTCCCCCGCTCGCTGGCCCGCAGTGCTGCCTGCGCTGGGGAGCAGGTCGTATCCCGAAGGAACGTCCTCCGATGCTGATGCGTGTTCGACACCTGGCAATCCCGATGGCTGCACTCCTCGGGTGGTTATTGAGTACACTTTCCCCGGCACCCGCGCAGGGACCTGCGCCTGCCGACGACGGGCTCTTTATCACAGTCCCGAATCCGATCACGACCGAGGTTGTGCGGCAGATCAAAGAGCAGGTGTTGGGCCGCGTGGGAAATGCGGCTCACCCGGTCCATACGGTTGTGTTCGACTTCAACCCGGGTGGGAAGGACGTCACGAACGCCGATTACGGCGGTTGCTGGGGGCTGGCCCAATTCATCAATGGGCTGCGAGGAACCACCACCGTCGCGTTCGTTCATGCCAAGGCGACCGGGCACACTGCCCTCCCTGTGCTCGCCTGCGGGGAACTGGTGATGAGCAAGGGGGCGAGTCTCGGCGAGATCCTGACCGATGGGGTGGATTCGCTCGGTGACGACCAGCGGTTGTCCTACTCGCAGTTTACCCCCCACCGGAAACCCCAGTTCGCAGCCATCCAGAAGATGTTCGACAAAGACATGGTGCTTGCCAAAGGCATCAATGGCAAGGACGGTCAGATCTGGTATTTCGACCAGAAAAGCGACGATGCGAAGAAGCTCGGACTGGCTGGCACCGAGAAGGTCGATTTCGTCCAGGGCGGTCGGGTTGCCCTGTACACCGCCGATCAGGCCCGGGCCATAGGGTTGTGCAAGGCGATCGCGGAAACCCGGGAAGAGTTGGCTGAAGTTTATTCCCTGCCCCCTTCCAGCACCAAGGACGACCCCCTCCGGGGTCGGACCCCGGACCCCTACCGCTTCACCCTCACCGGCGATGTCGATGGGGCAATGCGTGAGTCGGTCAACCGGATCATCAAGCACGTCAAGGGCAAGAAAGGGAACGTCCTCATCCTGACCCTGAACTGCGGCGGGGTCGACCTGGGAGCCGCCCGCGCCCTGGCGGACGATTTGGTAGAGGCTCAGACCGGCGACGATGGGCTGAAAATCATCGCCTACATCCCGGACCAGGCCCCAGACGCAGCCACGTTCCTCGCGTTCGGTTGCACCGAAATCGTGATGAGCCGACGGAAGGATGTCACGGAGACGGAGCAGGAAGCGACCCTCGGGGATTTCCAGGCCTCGCTCAAGGGGGTCAAGAAGGACATGGTGGAGAGATACCGCGAAAGCCTGCGGGAATTGGCCGATAAACGGGGCGGGCACGATGCGGGCATTCTGGTGGATGGAATGTTCGACCCGGATCTCGTCATTGTTCGGGTTCAGCGAAAGAACGACCGAACCCTTCGACGGCTCATGCTTGAGGCCGAATTTGAAGCCGACAAGGCGAACTGGACAGTCATCAAGCAGGTCAAGCCAAAGGGACAGTTGCTCAAGCTCAACGCCTCCCTGGCCGAGGAGTTGCGGGTCGCTCGTTACACCGTCGAGACCCGCGACCCGGCCGGGGTTTATGCCCTCTACGGGTTCGACCCGGCGAAGGTGAAAGAGGTGGCCCCAGGGTGGATCGACCGGTTTGCGGAGTTCCTCCGTCGGGACGTGGTGACCGTCATGCTCGTGGTGATCGGGTTCACCGGACTCATCCTGGAACTGAAGGTTCCTGGGTTGACCGTCCCCGGGATCATTGCAGCTCTGTGCTTTATCCTGGTGTTCTGGTCCCAATCTCGCTTCAGCGGGGAGATGTTTGTCCTCGCCCTGCTGCTCTTTATCCTCGGACTGGTGTTGGTCGGGCTGGAGATTTTTGTCCTGCCCGGGCTCGGAGCCCCGGGGATCTTTGGGGTTCTGTGTATGTTGGGGGGGCTCGGTTTGGTGACGTTCGAGCGGATGCCCCAGACGACTGACGACTGGGGGCTTCTCGGGTTCCGGGTGGCCCAGTACATGTTTGGGATGCTAGGAGCGTTTGGGCTGGCCTTCGGCATCGCCCGGTTTCTGCCGAAAGTTCCGTATGCTAACCGACTGATGCTAGCGCCACCTTCTGATGGTCCGGGCTCTTCGGAGCAGGCTCTACCCGGAGCCGAAGCAGCGGCCGGACTGTTCGGAGCGATCGGGACGGCGAACACCACCCTTCGCCCGGCCGGGGTTGTCCGATTCGGGGACGAGTTCGTTGATGTGGTCTCCGATGGGGGGTTCGTCCCGGCCGGTACCCGGGTTCGGGTCATCGCCGTCGAGGGCACCCGGATCGTTGTCAAGGAGGTGTGAGTGGCTAATGTGAGGAGGGTGGGCGGCCACGCATCACCGGGCCGACACCCTCCGTGAGCAACATGCACCCACACCGGGGGTCCGGATGGATTCCTATCTCACAGTCGCCCTTGTCCTGATTGCCATCGGGGTGATCCTGCTCGGGGCGGAGATCATACTCCCGACTGGTGGGGTTCTGGTCGTCGGGGCGTTGTTGTTCTTCGCCCTCGGGGTCGGTACGATCCTCTACTACGGGGACACCCTGGAGGCCACAGTCGCAATTGCCGGGATGGCGATTGGCCTTCCGGCCGCCGGGTTCGTGACTGTTACTGCCTGGCGGCGAATGTCGATAGGACGGGCGCTGGATACTTCGCCTGACATCGTATCGGGCACCGGGCCAGACTCGTTGACCGGGCGGGTCGGCAAAACGATTTCCCCGATGCGGCCATCCGGGACAGTTGTGTTTGAAGGCCGCCGGGTCGACGCGATGACTGAAGGCATGATGATTGATGCCGGGGTCTGGGTGAGGTGCGTGGCTGTGAAGGGCGGGCGAGTGATTGTCCGCCGAATGGATCCGCCGGAGGGACTCGGCAATTTCGACCCCGGTGGCCCCCCTGGGCAGGATCCGTTTGCCGATTTGAACCTGGATATCGACCGGACCTGACCGCAGTACGACAACCGACCGCGGACAGACGCTCCGTCTCGTCAGACACGCAACGAAAGGAATGCCCCCGTCATGTGGTCCATCAACTTGGCTCTGTTCGCCCAAAAGGGACCCGTGTTGTCCAGTACCGAGTGGGTGCTGGTCATCGTCGGGCTGATCGCAGCCCTGTTTTTTCTGGTCTTCTTGTTCGTGTTCTTCAGCTTCATCCGACTTTGGATTCAGGCACTCCTGACCCGGGCCGACATCAGCATCTTTAATCTGATTGGGATGAAGCTCCGGAACGTCGACTACGCGATGATCGTTCGTCAGAAAATCGCTCTGGTCCAGGCTGGGGTGCGAGTAACAACCGAAGACCTGGAGTCTCACTACCTGGCGCGCGGGAACGTCCCGAAGACCGCGACCGCGGTGATCGCTGCTCACAAGGCCGGGCTCGACCTGCCCTGGAAGACCGCTGCAGCCATCGACCTCGCCGGCCGGGACATGCTGGAAGCTGTCCGGACGAGTGTGAATCCGAAGGTGATCGACTGCCCGGACCCGGCGAAGGGCAAGCAGTTCCTGGATGCTGTCTGCCGCAATGGGATTCAGCTCCTCGCCAAGGCCCGAGTGACCGTCCGGACGAAGTTGGAGCGACTCGTCGGCGGTGCGACGGAAGAGACCATCATCGCCCGGGTCGGAGAGGGGATCGTGAAGGCAATCGGCTCGGCCCACGACCACAAGGAGGTGCTGGCCAACCCCGGCATGATCTCCCAGACGGTGCTCCACAACGCACTCGACGCCCAGACCGCCTTCGAGATTGTCTCGATCGACATCGCCCACATTGAGGTCGGCGAGAATATCGGGGCGAAGCTTCAGGCCGACCAGGCCGCGGCCGACCTTCGAGTGGCCCAGGCCGAGGCCGAGAAGCGGAGAGCGGCGGCCGTGGCCCGTGAGCAGGAAATGCGGGCTCTGGTCGAGGAGAATCGGGCCAAGGTGGTCGAGGCCGAGGCCCAGGTTCCGCAGGCCATCTCCGAGGCATTCCGGACCGGCCGGCTCGGAGTCATGGACTTCTACACCATGAAAAACATGCAGTCCGACACGGCGATGCGAAATAACATCGCAGCAATGACTGGCGGGAGCGACAACCAGCCTGGTCGCGGTTAGGCGAGCGGTGGAGCCGAGTTGGCGAGTGAAGGCGAATGGTCGTTTGTCTTAGAACTCGTCCAAGATCAAAACCGTGTTTTTCGTGATCGAACGAACAGGAGAAAAACAGGCATTTTCAACATGGCCTGGCTATCCTGGGCCAACACGCCAGCGGTGTGGAC
>PLDW01000120.1 GCA_003136315.1 Gemmataceae bacterium
GGGAAGCGGGGAGATTTTCTCTCAGGCAGACGCGAGGAAATGACCGACCACGATCATGGGGGGTGCCACGGGCGGCTTGCCCGCCCGTGTGACGCCTTCACGGGCGGACTAGCCGCCCGTGGCACCCCCCATGATCTTGGTAGGTCATTTCCTGGCGTCTGCCTCAGATCTTCAACTTGAAAATTGTTAAACTCGAAAGACACGTCTCGCTCGACGCGACAGAATCTCACCTGGTTCCCCCGCGGAGCGTGGGAACGAGCGGATCTGCCGTAAGAACGGCGGAAGATGCTGTCGCCTCCAGCGAGAAGTCTCACTCGAAACGACTATTTCTTTTTGGCAGCCTCGGCTTCCTTCTTGGCCTTCTTCTTCTGGGCCGATTTGCTGATCCCACCCTCGGCGGTGACCTTGGCAGCCGACTCCTGGGCGGCTCGCGCGGCGGCCTCGGCGGCGGCCTTCAGGTCGGCGTCGAGTTTCACTTGCCGCTTGACATCGTCCTTGATCTTGGTTGCCTTCCCGACCCGATCCCGGAGGTAGTACAGCTTCGCCCGGCGAACCGATCCGGCCTTCTTGACGACGATCTTGGCGATCCGTGGCGAGTGGACCGGGAAGATCCGCTCGACCCCCTCGCCCTGGACGATCCGGCGGACGGTGAACGTCTCGCGGATTCCGCCGTTGTGCCGGGCGATCACGTCGCCCTCGAACACCTGGACCCGCTCCTTCGGACCTTCCAGGAGCTTCTGATGAACTTCGACCCGATCCCCGACCCGGAAGTCGGGGATATCGGCTTTGAGCATTGGCTCTTCGACGAGCCGGATATGCGGCGCGTTCATGACCCACCCTTACCTTTCAGGGCGGCCATCACCGCCCGATCATCGTTTTGTCAAGTGTCCCAGCCGGGGTCACCGGCCTTATCGTGTGACGGATTTTGATGTCGCCCCAGGCTTCGCAGGTCGCTCTGTTCCCGCCGCCATGCAGCAATCGCCTGATGGTTTCCGCTCAGGAGGATCTCGGGCACCTCCAACTCCCGGAACACCCGCGGACGGGTGTATTGGGGATATTCGAGCCGTCCGTCCTCACTGTGCGATTCGTCGGCAGCGCTCGCAGCGTCCCCGAGAACACCCGGGATGAGCCGGATCACCGAGTCGATCACCACCATCGCCGGGACTTCGCCACCGTTGCAGACGAAGTCGCCGACGGAAATCTCCCAGGGATTCAACACCCGGCGGATGCGGTCGTCGAACCCCTCGTAACGCCCGCAGAGCAAGAGCAATCGGGGCTCGCGGGCAAGCTTCTCAACCACTCGTTGCGTCAACCGCTCCCCGGTTGGTGTGAGCATCACTACCTGTCCCGGCGGTGCGACCTGGGCCTGGACAGCCTCGACGCAGTCCACAACCGGTTGAGCCATGAGCACCATTCCAGGGCCGCCACCGAAGGGGCGATCATCGACCCTCTGGTGTTTGTCCGTCGCCCAGTCCCGAATGTCCCACAGGTGAACCCCGACGCGACCGGCCTGGATGGCATCATCCAGCAAGCTCTCTCTGAGATACCCCGCGAAGATTCCGGGGAACAGAGTCAGGACATCGAACCGGATGGTGTTCTCCCTCCCGGGTAATAATACGTTTAAAGTTTAAGAGTTTAAAGTTGAAGAGATCCGCCTCGAAGGTTTCTCATCACTCGTGAGACCCGATGTCACTTTAAACTTTAAACTCTTAAACTTTAAACTGATTATTGGGGGGCGGGTTCGGTCCCGGCGGCGGACTTGGCTGCGTCAGCGGCGGCCTTCACGGCCTGTCCGGCCTCGATCTCTTCCCACTTCGCCAGGTACTTCGTGAAGATCGCCTCGCAGTGCTCGGACGCCTTCGCCCCGACGCTCTTCCAGTACTTGATCCGGGCGGGTCGGAGCGTGACGGAGTTGTCCTGGTTCGGGACGTGTGGGTCGTAAGTCCCGAGTTCCTCGATCGCCCGGCCGTCCCGGGGTTGGCGGTGATCGATCGCAACAATTCGGTAGTAATGCCGGTGGGTCCGGCCCATCTGTTTCATTCGTATGCGAACAGCCACAGCGGGTTCCTCAACATCGTCGATTCGCAGGGAACGGACAGTATAGCGACCGACCGAGGGACCGACTACGCCACCCGGACCGGATTTTCCGGCAGTGCCTCAGTCCGACATCGCTCGACGTCTCGGGTTTTCTTGTTCCCACCGCCCAGCATCCCGTCAGGCATCTGAAAGTGAATTCCAAAAAGGAGTTGAGTACGGCTTTGGCTCGGCCTCAACTTCCCTGGCCCGAAACCATACGGTCGGTTAGAACGGTTGCGCAGTCGCGTGAACCTGATCGAACCCAGGAGGGGCAACGATGTACGCAACGGTGATGGCCGCGCTGGCGATGGTGGGAGCAACTGGCCCGGTGGCCGAGCGGAAGGAAGCACCTAACGCGATGGCGACAATCAAACGATTGATGGAGTCATGCCCCCGGCCCGATCCCACAAGTTCAGACAAGACGATCGCCGCGCGTCGTGCGAGACTCGAAGCGCTCGTTTTCTTCATCGAAAAATTCCAAGACGCTCGCGAAAACAGTCAGTTCGCGAACACAGAATTGTTCGCCTTTCTCCAGGTGCAGCGTGAGATGGTCGACGAAGGTGTGGACCTGGCCCCACTCCCAGAAGAAGCTCTCTGCTGGCAACGGGCGGGGCTGGACCTCGCCAGGGAGCATTACCGATGGCTCGATATTCGGGTACGGAATGGCGCATACCCTGTTGCCAGCCTGGATCAGGCTGCTGATCAGCTCAAGTTGTTCCAGGCACAGTACCGCGAAGCCCTGGCGCGGTGCCTTCTTCTTTCGAAGTGACCGGCACCGGGCAAGTCCGGGTGGGGCCGTCGAGGCCACCCCATCGTCCTTGCTCTGCCAGCGGCTAAGGATATGGCCCAGGATAACTTCCCGAACATGCCCACTCAAAGCAGTGGGCATGGCACCCGGCAACTGTTCGAGAGATCCCGCTTGCCACTCACGCCGGGTCACGGGTGCCATGCCCACTGCTTTGAGTGGGCATGAATACAGCAGTACCGTGCTGGTTCCACTATAACGGATTCGGGAAGTTATCCTGAACCAGATCTTAACCCGGGATTCCACTGCTGAGTGATCTGCGGTGGAATGATCGCCCTCAGTTGACCATTTCTCGACCTTTCATTTCCTTTTCATCGACCTCCTGGAACGACCCACAACACATCGCGATCAAACCAACCCCCGGAAGACTCCGGCTGGGGACGACGGTGGGCATGCACAGCGCTCACTGACCCCATTCACGTCCGACCGAGGGCATCGTCGTGGGGGAGCGAGTCTCTCTCAATGGCCCGCCGACTTTTCCGCGGCGGCGGAGGGACTGCGCACCCGAGCGGGACTGCCGAACCGACGGATCGCACCGTCGTCCCCGCTGGCGTGAGCGGCCGCTCACGAGCCGGAAGACGGGGCGACGCGACCACAGTCCACTTGAACGGTGGTCGGAGATCGCCCCTGTGCTGCGACCCATCGGGAGTGTCGGCAGGCCCTGAAAACCCGGGCCGGAAGATCCCTCGTCCAGGATGCTGGAGGCATGCCCAGCGGATGTAGCTTGACTCGACGGGTTGCCTGCCAGACGGGTTCGACGTGCCGGGGGAAGGCGACGCACCGACCCGGAGACCACTCACGGTGAGGTGGTCGAAGGAGAACAGGCGTTCCGCCCGTGCGAAGTTTTCACGGGCAGACGAGTGCATCCTCAACCCTGGATTTTGGGTAGAGTCGCTTCCGTCTCCCAGGTCGTGGGGGCACGTTTCCAACGTGCCCATTCGCCCGCCTCTGGCACGTTGGAAACTGCCCCACAACCTTGTGCGTCCTCAACCCTGGATTTTGGGTAGACTCGCTTCCCTCTCCAGGTTGTTTTCTATGCTGCCTTTCATCGTCACACCGGGCGCGACGCCTTCAACCATCCGCCGACCTGCACGCCCAGTCGCTCCGCCAGCCGGACAAGGTGCCGTGGCCGGACAACGGCAGCGCCCGCACGTCGGTTGCAACCGGAGGCCGAACCGCAACAGTTCGAGTTCCACGTTGGCCGCGGCCAACAGGGACGGGCGGTCGGTTGGTGCGGCGTATCTCGCCCGGATCAGGCCCGCCAGCACGGCCCGGCACCGGTCGGCGAGTTCCGCCCCGAGCGTAGCCCGGTGGTGTCGAGGGAACTTCTCGACCCGGCGGGTGAGATCCAGGGTGAGCGCGTAGCAATCGGCGATGACGGGCAGTTCGGCTGACATGAAGGGTGCCGGTGAAAAGGCCGGGTGGGACGTTCGGGCGGCCTACCAGCCCCACCCGGCCGCATCGAGCATTTGGCCGCCGGATGAACCCGACGACGCAGGAGCCAGCCCAGGACTTCCAAAACCCTCGGCCGGTCGGTCCGTGAACCGCCGGGACTGGGGCCGCCCTCGCGGGCGACGGGAAGTGCAGGGGGAGACAGACCCGGAACCCAATGTTGTTGTTGGCGTTGTCGGGCGTGTTCCTGTTGCGGTTCGACGCGCGGCAGTTCCTGGCGTTGTTGTTCCAGGCACCACCACGGAGGACGCGACGTTACGGGCCAACTCCTACCCACTCTATCGCCACCTCACCCCGGGTGGCTCGATGGAAAATGCAATCCATTTCCCTCGTTCCCACGGTCCTCCGTGGGAACGACATCTTCGACGCTCCGCGTCTTGGCCTGGGGGTGTACGACACGGTTTGCCCGCGGCAACCATTCGCCAGCAGTCAGAATGTCGCAACTCGTTGCTATTATTTGAGTTGCAGAATCACAGGTGGTGTGGCCGGGGTTGAGTCTTCGAAACCCCGGCAAGCCAGCCAGGGTTTCGAAGACTCAACCCCGGCCACCCAGACATCTTCGACGCTCCGCGTCCTGGCCTGGACCGAACGGGCAGGCCATGGTGAATCTCCCGAGGTCGTCCACAGCGAGTCGGCCCACCCCGCGGAGCGGGGAAAACGGATTCCCACGGAGGACCGTGGGAACCAGGAGATGCGCGAAAAATACAATGAATTTCGTTTGAATAACAATTTTTTGTTCGCCACTCGCTTCGCGAGGAAGGGAATACACCGAAAATCAAATGCGAAATCGTAATACAGTAAAACAGAATATGATAATCAGTCCAGGGGGAGACAGACCCGGAACCCAATGCTGTTGTAGGCGCTGTCGGGCGCGTACCTGAGGCGGTTCGACGCGCGGCAGACCCTGGCGTAGCTGCCCCAGGCACCACCACGGAGGACGCGACTATCTTCAGATTGTTGTTTTAATTGAACTGGATTATTTTTGACTTCAACCTTGTTATATGGGCCGTAGTAATCCTGACACCACTCCCACACATTCCCGTGCATGTCGTAAAGCCCCCACGGGTTCGCGGGGTACGAGCCGACCACCACCGTCGTCTTCTTGTAGTCGCCCTTGGTCTTGGTCCCGTAGGGGAAGTTCCCATCGCAATTCGCCAGATCCCCGTTGAGTTCCGACCCGAAGTGGAACGGGGTCTTCGTCCCTGCCCGGCAAGCGTATTCCCATTGCGCTTCGCTCGGCAAGATCGCCGGTCGCTTGATCCGCTTCGACAGGATCTTGCAGAACTCGGCCGCATCGGCCCAAGAAACGGTCTCGACCGGAAGCCGGTCCCCCTTGAAGTGACTGGGGGTCTTCCCGGTCATGGCCTTGTACTGGGCCTGCGTGACCACGAATTTTCCGAGGTAGAACCCGCGATCGAACGTCACCTCGCGTTGAGGCTTCTCGTGGTCTAACGCCTCGGTCTCTCCATTCGGAGCCCCCATCCAAAACGTCCCCTTGTCGATGCGAACAAACTCCATTCGCTCGCCGCCTCCAATGTCCAACATCAGTACCCGCCGTGTCCCTTTCTGCTTGAGCCCCTCAATGACGTACTCAAACGATTCGCTGACCTCGCCCGGGAGCAGGGTCGCTGGGGCGTTCTTCGTTTCTGGAGGTTTGACCACCAGCGCGGGCGTCTGTGGTGGGTTGACCGGTTGGGTCTGCCTGGCCCGGAGTTGTCGCTCGACTTCCGCCACCACCGCGAGAGCGGCCTTCGCACTCTGCGGTCGGTCGTCCGCTCCCTTGGCGAGGAGCTGATCGATCAAGCGGCCGAGGGCGTCGGGGATGTCGGCCCCGAGCGAGGCGACCGGGGGGACCGGATCAAATGCCACCGCGAACAGGGTGGCCATCTTTTCGTCGCGCGCAAACGGGCTTTTCCCCGTGATCATGCGATACAGCACGACCCCGACGCTGAACAGGTCGGCCCGGCCGTCCACACGCTGCCCACGGGCCTGTTCCGGGGCCATGTAGGAGGGGGTGCCGAGTATCACTCCGGTGCTGGTCAGATCATTCTCGGCACCAGTACCCCTGGTGAGACCAAAGTCCAGTAACTTGATCCGATTCGTGTCCGCATCGACCCACAGGTTGGCCGGCTTGATGTCCCGGTGGATCTGCCCCTTCTCGTGCGCTGCCGCAAGACCCTTCAAAATGTCCTTTGCCACCCGGAGAACGGCCTTCCCTGGAACGGGTGTCGGCCGGGCCTTGAGCCAGTCGTCGAGGTTCTGCCCGGCGAGGAATTCCATCGCCAGGAACACCACCCCGTTCTCCTCACCGACATCGTAGATCGTGATGACGTGATCGGACTTGATCGCTGCGGCCGCGCGGCCTTCCCGCAGGAACCGTTCCCGGGCGGTTGGTTGGGCAGCGATCTCCGGCCGCATGACCTTGAGGGCGATCGGCCGCCGGAGCCCATCATCCTCGGCCCGGAAGACGAANNACGAACCCCATCCCGCCTTCGCCAAGTAACGAGGCGACCCGATATCGACCGAGCCAGCCCAGGTCGTTGGGATTGTCGGATGGGGTCAGGAAGGGATACCGCCCGGCAAGTGGGCGCGGCGAGCCCTCGGTCGTACGGTCGAGTCGACCCGGGTCGCCTGGAGTTGGTGGAGGGCGGTCCATGTGCGATCCCAAGCCGGATGCCGTTGTACTTACCAATCTATCGTGACATGATAGCCGCCAGAGGTGGGAACACAAACCCAAGGGGGTGCGACGGGTGACTTGGCCTCAAAGAGGTTTCAGAACAGAGTCCAGAGGCGCGTTTCGCACACTCTTGGTCATCTCTTGGAACTTCTCCTGGTTCCCACGGAGGACCGTGG
>PLDW01000430.1 GCA_003136315.1 Gemmataceae bacterium
AGGCTGGAATTGCTGCATGAAACTTGATTCATGCGCTATAACATTTTGAGGCCAAGGCTTCTAGCGTGCTGGACGACGCCGGAGGACATCAAGTGCTTCGCCCGGCACGTGGAGGGACGCGGGTAGGTTCACGGGGGGCAGCCGACCGCTGCGCCACCCAGGGCCGCCCCAGGAACTTGCTCTGAGTAGCTGTCCCGGTCGCTCTGGAGCAGCTCCCCGTAGGCGGTAGTCGGCGCCTACCTTCGTCGCCGACCGCAAGCTCCGGCCTGCGGCCACACGGTCCGCTGGCCCCCATGACCCGTCTCCTTCACCCGGACGGGGGGATGCTCAACAAGGAGTCGCACAGCCCCGCTGTGTTAAAACGCCCTCAACCGGCTGGTGGCCGCCGGCCCACCCGGGCGGTATGCTGGGGCGATTCGCTCATACCACCGAGGACCGCATGACCGAAGCTCCCCTGTACCCACCCGTCCCGGCCGAGGTGCCGCCAAGGTTCACCAGCCCGTCCACCGCGTACCGGGTGCGGACGCTCGCCGTCCTCGCCGGGTTGTTCGCGTTTCTGCTCCTGTATCTCGCCCTGGTCGCGGCCGCGTGCTACGCCGCATACTGGCTCGTCCTGCACCCGCCGCCGATCCCCAGGGGCCGGGGGGCGATCCTCGTCCTCGTCGCGTACGTCGGCTCGCTCGCCGCGCTCGGGATGCTGCTGTTGTTCCTGGCGAAAGGACTGTTCAAGGCCCAGCGGGCGGACCGGCAGACCTACATCCCAGTTACCCGACAGCAGCAGCCCGAGTTGTTCGCGTTCATCGATAAGGTGTGCGAGGAGACGACCGCCCCGAAGCCTGCGGGCGTCTACGTCAGTCCGGACGTCAACGCAGCCGTGTTCTACGACACCAGCCTGGTCAACTTGGTGGTCCCGCCGCGGAAGTACCTGCTGATCGGGGCCGGGCTGGTGAATGCGGTCGGGCTGCGGGAGTTCAAGGCGGTACTCGCCCACGAATTTGGCCACTTCTCCCAGAAGTCGCTGGCGGTCGGCCGCTACGTGTACGTGGCCAACCGCATCCTCGGTGACGTGGTGTACGGCCAGGACTCGTGGGACGACCTCCTCCGTCAGTGGTGCGCGGTGGACATCCGGTTCTCGTTCCCGGCGTGGGGGCTGCGCGGCGTGGTGTGGGTGCTCCGGAAGGGCCTCGGCGGGGTGTTCCGGGGCATCAACCTGATGCACCTGTCGCTCGGCCGGCAGATGGAGTTCAACGCCGACGACGTGGCCGTGAGCGTGGCCGGCAGCGACGCGATCGTCCACACGCTCTGTCGGGTCGAATACGCCGACCGGTGCTTCGCCGTCACCGCCCGAGAGCTGTCCGTGGCGGCCGACCACGGACTACGCACCCGGGACCTGTTCCACCACCTGGCGCTCGCGGCGGACTACTTGCGGGTGCGGAACAATGACCCGACCCTCGGTGTGCCGCCGCAGCCACCGGCCCAGGTGTTCGACCCGGGGGCCGCCGGGGACGGCCCTCCGGCCATGTGGGCCAGCCACCCGCCGAACCACGAGCGGGAGGCGAACGCCAAACGCGTCCCGCTGCCGACCCCGCCCGACGACCGGTCGCCGTGGCAGTTGTTCCGGGACGCCGACGCCGTGCGGGCTGCTCTGTCCGAGGTGTTCTACGCCCACATCCTCGGCAAGCCGGGGAAGGGCGAGCCGACCGACCCGGCCGAGGTCCAGGCCTTCATCGACGCCGAGCGGACGGAGACGACCTACGACCCAAAGTACCACGGCCTGTTCGACAACCGCCCGCTCCGGGTCGGCGACCCGGCGGAGCCCAACGCGGAGCCCGCGGGCGACCGGCTGGCCGCCTTCTTCGCCGCCTACCCGCCGCCCGACCTGGCCGCCCGCATGGCCGCCTACGACCGCCGCCAGGGCGAGGAACATATCCTGTCCGGGCTGAAGTCCGGGCAGTTGAGCCTGAAGGGCACCACCTTCTCGTTCCGGGACCGGGAGGTGCAAATGCGAGACGTGCCGGGCCTGTTCGAAATGGTGGAACAGGAGCTGGCCGCAGACCGGGAGCAGTTCGCGGCCTGGGACCGGGAGATGTACGTTGCCCACTACTGGGCCGCCCACCGGCTCGACCCGGCCCGGGCGGCCGACCTCCGCCGACGGTACGAGTTCCAACTCCGGGTGCAGCACTGGATTGGCGAGTTGGCCGGGTGGCAGGGGCACGTCGAGGCGACGGTCGGGAATGCCTCCGGGCGGGAGCTGGGAGCGGACGACTTCGCGGCCCTGTTGGCGACATTGCAAGAAGCGGTCCGGATTCTGGAAAACTGCCACGCCGAGGCGGAACGGCTACCCTGCCCGGCGCTGTCGAATGTGGCGGACGGAACGAGGCTGAACGAACTCGTCGTCGATCCGGGATGGCGGCCGCCAGTGTTCCGGGAGGGGTCGATCGGCGGGGAGCAGATCGGGACTCTGCTCACCGGCTACCGGGTTACGCTCGACAAACTGCGGCGCGTCTTCTTCAAGGGGTTGGGGAACATCCTGACCAGCCAGGAGCGGATCGCGGCCGACTTCCGGGCGGTTGCCGGGGCGGGTACGATACAGTCTTAATCGATGGGAACGCCGTGTCGATCACCATCACCGACCCGGTTCCTGCTCGGCGAGCTGATGCGGGCCACGGACGCCGTCGAGCACCAGTTAAGCTGTTTGATGAGCATGCGCCAGAAGAGCTGCAGATACGTCGAAGGTTTTTCCAGGCTCCGGAGAGCAACCGTGGTGAAGGTGACATTGCTGATCTCATCCGCCCTGTTCCTTGTGCAGTGCTCGTTGGGGGCTCCAGTTCCCCCTGGCAGGAATCGCTCGGAATCGACCTTGCAGGTCCAGCGTCGCTCACATTGACCGCTGCAGTGAACAGCGTGCAGGAATGAACCGCCCCCGCTCACCACCCAGCGGTTCTGACGGCCCCCGCGATTAGCCCGTTGGGCACCTTCGAACAGCAGTTGAGCCCCACAGAACGGGACCGGCTGGGGCAGTTGGCGGGGGTTGGCCAGAACCCAGCACAGCGACCCCTCGGTCCAGGGGTTGAGGCGGATGGCCCTCAGGAGGCAGCCCGGAAAGCCACCTCGTTCGCACGACCACCCAAAGCATTGCGATCCACCCACTCCTCACAGCCCGATCAGTCGGGAAAGCCCCCTGACTCCCTTCAATTGTCACACACAACTCCACGACCGCGAAACAGCACCACCTCGGAGGAACCCTCCGCGATTTCGCCGTGCCCGCAGGCGCACAAAACAGGGCGTTCGAGGCATCTTTCTACCTCAACGCAGTGATTGGCCTTTCGTGGGGATCGTGGCTCTGGTGGCGCCTGGGAAGCCACATGACGTGGCCCACTCCCCCAGCGCCTTCGGAGGGCGGAAACTCGGTGACTACGGGGGTAGGAAGTGTATCGCTGAGGTGATCACATCCGCGACAACGAGGGAGAATCAACAGTGGCGCGGCCGACCATCCCTGCACCAGGTAAATTCCATCGAACCGCAAGAGGCCACTCCCGAGAAATGACCTGTTGCAGTAGGGAGCATGCCGGACCTTATCCGATCTTGCCGGGGTATCGGACGGCCATTATTCAGGGCCATCACGATACATGCGTTTTCTTCGAGCGTCCGTCTCAGCCGTTCGACATTGACTGCCAGGTCATCTGACTCACCCTCTTGCTCCGAGGTCGGTCACGCCCGAACCGGGAGAGTCACCAATCGACCCTATCTGGTATCAGTTGTGAGGGATCTCGATCCGGCACCACCCGATGTCGAGCACGGTCGCCTCCGGGTCATCGTTGCTAAAGACCTTGGGGTGAAGCGAGTAGTTGACGACCCGGCCGAGTTTATCATCCTGGACCAACCCAGTTTCCCGTAACACCTTGAGATGGTGAGACACGTTCACGATCTCGACGCCCAACAACGTGGCCAATTGGGTGACGTTCTTTGAACCAGTCCTCAGGAACTCGACGATGCGGATGCGGTTCGCTTCGGCAAGCGCCGAGAGGATCTCGGCAACCTGCTTGGCCTGCTTCAGGTCAGTCATCGTTGTCTTTCTGGTGTGAAAAGTGTGTGCGATAGCGCCCCGTAATGCTGCGGTGGCTACCTCCACGTGACGGGATAAGTCCCATTCCCGGCAGGTAGGGGCTAGCGGACCGCGAGGTAATGCAATCATCGTACCTTCAACAGTGATAGATGCAAGGCAAGCTCATTCATTGGTCCTCTTTTCTGAATGGGTGACGATGTGGTGGTCGAGAGGTTCTCAAGGGATAGCTACCCGTAAGAGGCCGTTGTTTATCGCGGTCCCCATCTGCGGACAAGAAGGGGACCGCCGTCGTTCAGCCGAGGCACGGGTGGATCTGCACCCAATCAAGCCGGCCGATCCCAAAGAGTTGTTGTGTGTCCTCCACCGTTTCTCGGAGCTGAAATCACCGGCTTGAAATCGACAGGCTCATTCTTGCCGCTGCCACGGCGGAGAAAGGGGTCGTTCGATGTTAGGTGGTGCTGAGGGTCCTGGCTCGTTTCGACCGGCCGGCGACGAAATAGATGATCGCCCCGAGGATGTGCAGGAAGAAAACGACCAGGAACCAAAGGATCTTCTCGTTTGTGTCGTTGTTGCTGGTAAGGAGTTGTCCAGAAACGAGACCGTGAAATCTGGTGGCACGGGCATCTTGCCCGTGTCGGCCCAGCATGGCCAGGATGGCCATGCCACGTCGAGTACGGCCGTTTTGCTCGTATTCGCACGCTCGGCGAACAACACGGTTTTGAACTTGGACAAGTTCTAAGTACATCCACTAGCATCCAGAGCCAGAAGAGGGTGGCCGCGATGGCGATCACCCAGAAGAAAACCCCAAAGGCCAACAGCCCGCCCAAGAACGCCCCACCGCCAGCCGCGCCGTTGTTCGGGTCGGCCGCTTGGGCCAGGAGAAGGAAGTTGCTCACGACTGCCCCTTTCGTGAATCAGATGGTTCCGAAATCCAGAATTGCTAAAGAATAACAGGGAAAACGTGAGCTTATTACGCAGTTCGCTATGCGATTGAGGGAAAATACAATAAAGAAACAGTAACAAAACAGTCAAACAAAGAATAGCAATCATTCCATGCGGAAACAAACCCGGAATCCGGGGTTGAAGTCGCGGTGATCGGGCATGCTCCAGTTGCGGTACCCTGAGCTGCAGTCCCTGGCGTTGATGCTCCAGGAACCACCACGAAGGACACGACGATCGTCAGATTGTTTTGCCGATTGAAATGGATCTTTGAGACTCGCAATTTTGTCATATGGACCGTAATAGTCCCGGCACCACTCCCAGACGTTTCCGTGCATATCGTGCAACCCCCACGGATTCGCCGGATACGAACCCACCTCCATTATCTTCTGCTTGTATGCCCCCTTCACGCTCCCGTACGGGAAGCTTCCTTCACAATTCGCCAGATCGCCGTTCAGGTTTGACCCACAATGGAACGGGGTCGCGGTCCCGGCACGACAGGCGTACTCCCACTCCGCCTCCGTCGGCAGTTCGATCTTCCGCTTCACACGGCCTGCCATCTTCGAGCAGAACGCCGTGGCATCGTCCCACGAGACGTTCTCGACTGCCAGTCGACTGCCCTTGAAGTTGCTCGGGTCCGCACCCGTCACCGCCTTGTACTCGGCCTGTGTCACCTCGTATTTCCCCAGGTAGAAATCCCCGCTGATCTCCACCCGACGCTGCGGCTTTGCATCGCCCTTGGCATTCTCCACTCCGGGACTTCCCATCAGAAACGTCCCCTTCGAGATGCGGACGAACTCCATTTTCTCGCCGCGCCCAACGTCCAGCGCCACCACCCGCCGTGTGCCCGTAAGCTTCTGCCCCTCAAACACATAATCGAACGCTTCCTCGCGCTCACTCAACGGTGACAGATCCCACACTGGTTCCCGACTGAACCTGGCGATCATTATTGCCACCACAACGACCAACAAGACGAGAACGATCCCGCCTGCGATCATCCCGTACCAGAGCCCCCGCCCCGTCGTCCGCTTCTTCAGGGTCTCATCAGGTTCGTCTTCCCCCCTGGCGGGTCCGTGATGCTTCACCTTCACAGGCTCAGGTCGAGTTATTATCTTCGGGGTGACTCCTGACTCGGGGAGTGGACCCAAGGATGATCGGCTGTTCGGCGTGGGCGAAGGCCAGACGGGCTCGGGAGAAGGGGGGGGGAATGGAACCTGAGGAACGGGTGGGGTCGTGATGGGTCGAGTGATGATTTCGCTTGCCGGTTCCGTCGGTAGAGCCGGTTCTTCCTCGATTACCTGCGGCGATTCGCTGGGGGGCAGGTGGACCGTGCCAGGGTTGTCCGCAGGAGGTGCGGGGACGGACTCACCGGAGAGGTTAATCGGGTCAAGGCCCGGCGGGGTGGTGCGAGGGTCCATACGCGCTCCGGGTCTGATTGCGGGCGTGCGAAGTAAGGCCGGTCTGGTCCATGCTGCCCGTATTGGTGGTGTTGGCGAGGCACCGGTCGGCACTGCGCTGTCCTGGATGAGCATAATCTGGATTGGGGCGGACAGCCACAAGCCGCCATTTGCCTATCCAAATCCGGGGCTGCGGCCCTTTGACAACGACCTGAGTTCTTCGGTAATTCGCTTGACGGTGGTGCCATCCTCCGATCACAATCCGCTTCGCGGTGGAATCGGCCGAGATGAGCCCACAGAGATTGGCCGCAATTGCTTCCAGGGAGTGCGGACGTCTTCTGAGCGGAGGCACCTGAACTACGGACGGCCGGTCACCGAGGAGGCAAGTGTGATGCGTTCACTGGCGATGCTACCGGGAGTGCTTATCGCTTGGGCAGTGCTATCCGGTTGCAGCCGGCAACCCCCGGCTCCCACCTCGACAGTTACGTGGTACGGATACACCATCGTCTTCGATGGGCAATTCGACGGCCCGTTCAGCCACAATGGCCACCGCAATCCGACGCGCGGTGCAGATGGGAAGGAGTCTCAGGTCGAGGAAGAGATCACGGCCACTTTCGGCACCCACACGGGTAAGATTCAGAACGGCAAGTTGACGGCTGAGGGGAAGGACCGCGGCGTGGTCAAGCCTGGGGACACGATCAGGCTCACCTCCGCTGGCGGGGTGTTCGTCAACGATGTAGAGCGCTAGCGACGAACCGCTCTCATGCCCACCGACTTGGCCATCCGCCTCGTCCGGACTGCGAATCGGTGATCGCTGGAGTCGGGACGGCCCCGGTCAACCAGGCATCGAACCCGACAGCCGTTGGAGTTCTCCACCAAGGAGGCTGGTTGTGGAATACAAACTCGTCGAAGCGAAGGACGACATCGGAACGCTCCAAGCAATGGTCACCGAGCATCTCGCTGACGGTTGGAAGCTGGTGGGCGGTGTCGCTGTGGTTTGCGCGCCGGATACTGACCCCTATGCCGGATGGTGGTTTTACCAAGCGATGGTTAAACACACCGAGTGACATGATGGCCCACTGGCGACCTGGCCGAAGCGCCACCCGAGCCGGAATCACCCCCTCGGCGAAGTCGTTCGGCCGTAGAGGTTGAGGAAACCATGCAAGAACCGACGGAGTTCTTTTCACCCGAGAAGCTTCAGTTGTTCGTTACAGGGCTCTCTGGCTTGGCGCCGGAGGAAGTCCGGAAGGCGAAATTGCTTTATCTGCGCAACGCAATTTCAGAGTTTGAGGCGATGCAGGCCAGTTTCGAGGGATTCGGACAAGCCCAGGGGTGCATGTCGATAATCCCGTTGTTCTGGCCAATCATCGGAGCGCAGAAACGACTGATGGCAGCCAAGCTGAAGCTGGGCAAGGATCGCATCCGGAACGCAATTGAGGTGTGGCGGGGCGATCTCAAGGGCGAGCGGTTTCTGCTCGATGGCGACGAAATTGTCGCGTAGCCATCGCACCGCTTCGTGGTTGCCGAGCACACCCATCGGCTGAAAGATTCACGCTGGGACCGGGACAACCCGAGATTCTTTTTACCATTGGCCACAGGTTCGCCCCGTCACCAACTTTTGGCATTAGCTGTATCCAGATGCTCCACCTGACCCTCACCGCTGACGCGGTTTCGAGTAGGTGAACCTGGTCGTTCGGGTGATGATGCGTTTTTGCACGGAAAACATGACACTTCTCGCTGGACGCGACAGGTTTCAACACATTGCGCTGACTGATCTTGCCAAAAAATCCAGCCTGTGCCTTCTTGGAGGTTACCACACCATCCCAAAAAGGACACAGGCATGGACTCTGCTCGTGTTCGCGTTCTCCAGAAGCGTTGTGCCCCCCAGACCTTCCCCTGTCCCCAGTGCGGCACACCCGGACGGCGGAAGGACACCCACACCCGACGCATTCGCGACATCGCCTATGGCCAAGTCGTCTTCATCGATTTGACGGTGGGAGAATACCGCGCTACGTGTGCCTGCTGCAAGACATTCCGCTCTCAAGTCGAGGGGATTGAACCCCGAGCCGAGTACACCAACCGCGTCCGCGACGCCGTCATCGACCGCCTCCTTGATGACAGCATGAATCTCGAACGCTTGCAGCAAGCGATGCAACGTGACTTCCTTCTCGATTTGTCCGATGGCTTCCTCTATGACTGCCTCGACTGGAAGGTTCGCCAAACCAACATGCCCGGCTACCGCCAGTGGACCCTCGACAACTTCTCGGGCACCTTGTGCGTCGACGAACTGCACCTGGGTCATCGCACGCTGCTTTTGGCTACTGACCCGCTGGGCGATTTCCCCGTCGCCTTCGCCCTTGTTTCGGCCAACGACCAGGACCACATGGAGCGGTTCCTGAATAACCTGAGCAACCACGGTTTCTCGCCCAAGGTTGTGGTCACCGACGGCTCGAACCTCTATCCGACCCTGCTGGAGAAGATCTGGCCCGACGCCCGTCACCAACTTTGCGTTTTCCACGTCATCAAGGACATCAACGACTGTGTCTTTGACGCCCTTCGACGGCTGCGACGCAAACTTGCTGTGAAACGGGGCCGCAAGCGACGTCGTGGTCGGCCGAGCAAGGCCCAACAACGTGCCCGCAAACGCCAAGGGAAGACCAAGAAGGAGCAATCGTCCTTCGTCTGGACGCATCGCCACCTGATCGTGACCCGACCCGAAAATCTCGATGGCCAACAACGTCGCTGGCTGAGCCAGATCTTTCGCTATCTATCGGAGTCGCGAACGCTGCGAGAGTTCGTACTGAAGATTTACCGTTTGTTTGACCCGGACCAAAGTCCGCATCAAGCGGCTTGCCGTCGGGCCGCCCTGGTCAAAGACGCCCAGCATCTGGCCGATGCTGACTTGGCCCGGGCGTTGGCGATGCTCAGCCCGGAGAAGTTCGACAAGATGATGGCGTTCTTGCACAGCCCCAGTAGCGAGCGGGTGCGGACCAATAACCACGTGGAACGAACCAACCGTCGGCTGCGTTACATGGAGAAGGTGCGTTACAAATGGCGTCGTCGGCGGACCATAGTCCGCTTCATCGTCCTGTCTTTGGATCGCTGGCGGAAGCAGCGAATTGCCAAGGAACAGCACGCCGCCGCGGTCAATCAGAAGCCGAAGGATCAGCGACCCTATGAACAGGCAGCCTGAAGCTGTCGCGTCCAGCGAGAAGTGTCGAAAACATGGTAGGCTTACCCATGATCGGATCATCCGAAAAACTTCCCACACCGTTTGACGACGGCGAAGTCTACGACCTGATCCTCAAGGACATCCCGTACGGGTTTGACTTCTACACTGGCCTGGCAAAGGAAGCCAGGGGACCGGTGCTGGATGTCTGTTGCGGTACGGGCCGTATCCTGTTGCCTTGCCTGCAGGCGGGTGTCGATATTGAGGGGCTGGATCTGTTTGCCCCGATGTTGGACATGCTGCGGCAGAAGGCAAGGGAATTGGGGCTTTCCCCGCGCCTGCATCAGTCCGACATGAGCGACTTCGACCTGCCGCGCCACTTCGCCCTGGTCATGATTCCCTTCAACGCCGTCGGCCATAACATGACGCAAGAGGCACAGATCCGCTGTCTGTCGCTGTGCCGGCAGCATTTGTTGCCCGGTGGTCTGCTGGCCTTTGATACGTTCTTCCCATCGCTGGCGATCATCGGCACCCCGCAGAACACTCGCGTGCTGGAAGGCGAAATGCCGCATCCGTCGACCGGCCTGCCGATGCGGATGTACGATACGCGCAATTTCGACCGCGTCGCTCAGGTGCAGCATTCCATCAACGAGCTGGAATTGCTGGGCGCCGATGGCCGCGTGCAGCAGATCCATCGTTCCGAGATAAGTCTGCGCTACATTTACAAAAATGAAATGGAACTACTATTGAGGGCCGCCGGATTTGCCCGTTTTGCGATCCACGGCGATTTCGATCGTCGTCCCCTGACCCGCGAAGACGATGCGATGATTGTCGAGGCGTGGAAGGACTGAAACAGTAACCGCCGGACCGCTCTCCTGGCCCACCGGCTGCTCTGAATAGATCCCAGGGAGTGTGTGGAATACCCCACCCCAGTTTACACCCTCCTCGACTCCGTTTTCATCGTTTCAGAGTGCCGGCTGCCGGCCTGACAACTTGAGAAAAAACGAGCCACCGGGGACGGCCTGATCGACCGTTCAACGCACTTCAAAGCACCATCGACTCACAACTTGACACTGGAAGATCACTTGGCTGCACCGGGATGGTTCCTTGGTCGGCATCTCATCTCTCGACAGTGACACGCCAGTGTCACGACCGACCTCGGTGACGCCCCAGAAACCTCTCCGTTACGCCGGCTCGGCTATTCAAAACGATGGCTCGACCCCCGAAGGGGTGACCACAACCACCAGGAACTCGCCGGGGAATCGAGACTCTGGTCGAGCCTTCGCCCTGGCAAGGCAGCTTCGGCGTAGCTAGAATCCCGGCGTGGAGTTTCTCCGAACTCGCGTGCTTCTCATGCGCCCGGTCCCCCCGCCCGACAAACTGGTTACGCCCCCGCCGCCAGCCGTCCGCCGAGGGCGCCGGGTGTGGGTCGCGGGGGCGGGTGTGGTCGTGGTCCTCGCGGTAGGCGGGTGGCTGTTCGCCCGCGACCGGGCCCAGGCTGCCGACCGGGCCACAGCCCTCGCCGCGGCGTACGACCAGCACCCGGACGCTGGCGAGCGTCTGATGGCGTGCCTCGCCCGCGACCCGGACGACGTCCTGGTCCTCGAAACGCTCGTGGTCTGGTCGATGCGGGGCGGAGCACCCTTCGCCCAATTCGAGCCGTACCTCGACCGGCTGTGCGAACTCAAGCCGGCTGACCCGTCCCCGTGGCGGACGCGGGCGGCCCGGCGCATCCGCGCTGGCTCCGTCTCGGAGGGGATTGCCGACGGCCTCCGCGTTCTGGAACTCGACCCCGGCGATTCCGAGACCCTCGAGCTTGTAGCCACCACTGCGGTAGAGGCCGGCGACGCCAGGCTTGCCGTGAGCGTGCTCAGCCCGCAGCTCGAATCCTCCCCCCGGCCACCCGACAAACTCGTAGCGCTGCTGATCCGGGCACACCTCCAGGCCGGTGACGTGGGGGGGGCCGAACGGGCACTCGACCGGTACTTCCCAGTGAGCCGGTCCGACGTCTTGAGCCTGCTGAATCGAGGACTCGTCCTCCAGGCGGCCGGTCGCCACGGGGACGCGGTCCTCCTCATGGACGCGGCCAGCCGGTCGCCGGAGCACCGGTCCGCCGCGCTCTACGCCCTGGCGAAGTCCCTGTCGGCGCTCGGCCGCGAGAAAGACGCCCGCCAGGCACTCGATGAGCTGGACGCCGCCCAGGCGCGGGTACGAGCGGTCCTTGATGCCCAACAACGGCAAAACGACCTGGCCGCCCAGGTGCGTGCCGCGGCGGCTCACCTGGCCGACGGGAAGGCGGCGGAGGCCGCCGAGCTGCTGGTGCGGGCCACGGCGGCCCTCGGTCGCAGTCCGGAGGCCATGACCGTCCTGGCGCAGGCGTACCGCCGGCTCGGGCGCGAGGATCTCGCCCGGCAGTGCGAACAGGCCGGCCCCAGACCGTGAACCCACCGACATGAAGACGCGCACGCGAATCGGACTGCTGGCTGCCGGGATCGCCGCCGCGGGCCTGGCCGCGTGGGCCGTCTCGCCGCATGGCGCGCGGCCCGGTCCGCCCAGGGGAGAGCCGGAGGCCGGGGCCGTCCGGTTCGAGGACGTGGCCGCTCGGAGCGGGATCGACTTCCGCCACTTCGACCCGGCCACGCCCGAGCACCTCATCGCCGAGACGATGGGCTGCGGGGTCGCCTGGATCGACTATGACGCCGACGGCTGGCCCGACCTGTTCTGCGTGCAGGCTGGCCCGCTACCGCCGGCCGCCCCCGACCCGACGAAGACCCACAAGCTGTACCGCAACAACCGCGACGGCACTTTCACCGACGTGACCGACATGGTCGGGCTGAACGTGGCGACGTTCGGCACCGGCTGCGCGGTCGGGGATTACGACAACGACGGGTTCGATGACCTCGTCGTCACCTCACTCGGCGGGCTCACCTTGTTCCGCAACGTGCCAGGCCCGGCGGCTCCGGGCGGGCGGCGGTTCGCAGACGTGACCGCCGCGGCCGGGCTGGTTGGCACCAACCCACACTACGCCACGAGCTGCGCCTGGGGCGACCTCGACGGCGACGGATTCCTTGACCTGTATGTGTGCAACTACGTCGAACTTGACCCGGCCCACCCACAGGCGTGCCGCGACGCGAACGGGGTGGTCCAGTCGTGCCCGCCGACCTCCTACCCGGTGGTCGCGCACCGGCTGTACCGGAACCGGAGGGACGGCACGTTTGAAGATGTCACGGCCGCGAGCGGAGTCGGGCGGGCCAAGCCAGCGGCGGGCCTGGCTGTGGTGATCGTGGACCTCGACGGCGACGGCCGCCCGGAAGTGTACGTCGCCAACGACCTGTTCGCCGCGCACCTGTTCCACAACCAGACGCAGCGGGGCGGGCCGATCACCCTGGTCGAGAGGGGCGCGCTGGCCGGGTGCGGGCTGAGGCTGAACGGGGACCGGATGTCCGGAATGTGCGCTGAGGCCGCAGATGTGGACGGGTCGGGCCGGCCAGCGTTGTTCGTGACCGACTTCCAGTACAAGCCAAACCTGCTGTACCGCAACCTCGGCGGGCTTAGGTTCGAGGAGGTCGGGGCGGCAGCCGGGCTAGCCGCCACAAGCCGTAATCGGCTCGGATTCGGGGCCTGCTTCTTCGACGCCGACCTCGACGGAAACCTCGACGTGGCGGTCGCCAATGGCCACGTCTACCGGTTGGCCCAGGTGATTCAGCACGCCCCCTACGCTCAGGAGGCCCATCTGTTCCTCGGCGACGGCCGCGGCAAGTTCCGGGACGCCAGCCGGACGGCCGGGCCTGACTTCCTCACCCAGCGGGTCGGCCGCGGGATGGTCCGGTGTGACTTCGACAACGACGGCCGGCCGGACCTGTGCATGTCCGCCGTCGGCGGCCCGGTTGCTCTGCTCCGCAACGTGACCGAGACCTCCAACGGCTGGATCGGGCTGGACCTCGTCGGCGACGGCAAGACGAGCAACCGCAGCGCGGTCGGGGCGGTCGTGACGGTCGAGGGCGGCGGCCAGCGGCACACCCACTTCGTCGTCGGCGGAGGGAGTTACCTATCGGCGAGCGACCGGCGGCTGACCGTCGGGCTCGGCGCTGCGGCCGGGGCCGACCGCGTGGTCGTGCGCTGGCCGTCTGGCCGCGAGCAGGAGTTCCGCGGGTTGGCCGGCGGCCGCTACTGGCGGCTCCGCGACGGTTCGCCCGATGCCGAGACGGCCCGCTGACGCCGTCTTCTCACCCGAGCCCATCCGGGGACGCCCCCGCGACCACGACGAGCCGGCACCTGTAGGACTCTTCCCTGTGGACTAACACGCAAATGTCTCCTCCTATGAATCGATCAGTGCGCAGGGGACTCGGGATTGTGCTGGCCGTGTGCGTGATTGCTGGGTCCTAATATGGAAACTGCGAGTACGATTGCCAGCCCGGCCCCCCGATCTGGAAGTTGCCGAGATCAAGCCGAGTACAAGCGGCTCGAAGGACGGAATGAAAGATCCCACGAAAGGATCCGCCAGGTAACAACGCCTCCCCGTCGGCGGTGCGTGCCGTGAACCCCCCCAGCCACTTGGGTTGGTTGTGTTCCCCACATCCAACCCAAGCGGCTCGGGTCTTTGGGGTCATGGGGACGGTTCCCAACTCCACCTGACTGATCCCACAGCGACGCGGCGTGCATTTCGGGTAAGTTTCACCCAATTTTCAGAATTCTGAGTTTTTTTCGGTTGCATCTCTGGGTGCGGGCGGGTAAGAATAAAAATTAGCCTGACTCTAAGGCTATCTTCGTTTTGCACATTCTCTCCGATATCGCTACCAACCGTCATACCCATGCTTCCCGTGAGCAATCGGTGCGCGGAAGATCATGTCGTGTGAATGTTGGCCTGGCCCTCTCTGTCATTGAGAGAGCAATCGTGCAATAGTCTGTTTTTCGGCGTCCATATCATTAAGTTCGTTGGGAGGGTTTTCGATGATCACCACCGCCGCACGAGTGCGTCGGGGCTTCACGCTGATCGAGTTGCTGGTCGTTATCGCGATTATCGCGATCCTCATCGGACTCTTACTGCCCGCCGTCCAGAAAGTCCGCGAGGCCGCCGCGCGGACGCAGTGCATCAACAATCTGAAGCAGCAGGGGCTTGCCCTCCACAACTACCACGACACCTACACGACGCTGCCGGTGGGTAATTACGACTGGGCCACACCCAACCACGCGTGGAATCAGCCCCCGTACCAGGGATCGTGGAACTGGATGGCGTACATCCTGCCTTTCATCGAACAGCAGGGCGCCTGGAACAACGCCCTCACGTTCGCAGCCGGAGACCCCTACTCTTGGGACAACCCGGAATGCGCAAACGGATTGAAGATGTACACCTGCCCGAGCGACCCACGCGGCTCACCAATCATCGCCCCTGGATCACTCTTCGGGCTGAATGTCAACATTGCGTGTACTTCCTACCTGGGTAACGCCGGACAGTTGTCCTGGCCGAACCTCCCTGGCTCATGGGATGGAGTGCTCTTCACGAACTCCGCCATCAAGCTGATCGGCATCACCGACGGAACCAGCAATACCATCCTGGTTGGGGAGCGTCCGCCGAGCGAGGACTATGACTTCGGGTGGGCTTTCGCGTCTTACGGGTGGGATGGTCACGGTACCGGTGACTGCCTGATGACTTCGAACGACATACAGTGCCCGATCAATTTAGCCGCCGACTGGCTTCCCAACTCAGCCGGCATCCAGTGCGACACCAGCAACTACGCCACCAAGATTGGACTGGTGCCTGGCAAGACGACTGTGATGTGCGACGGTGGCCACTACTGGAGCTACCACCCGGGCGGAGCTCTGTTCCTGATGAGTGACGGCTCTTCTCGATTCGTGAGCTACACTGCCGGGAGTTCGATCGCAGGGACGTACAACGGTGTCCAGATGACCGTCCTCGTGTGTATGTCGACCCGGGCGGGGGGTGAGGTCTACTCCATCCCGTAACAAGTCTCGTCACCGCGCCCTCCTCCTTTCTTGACAGGGGCGCGGTGCGTTGTTGCGCCAGACGACATCCCTACAATCGAAAGAGAAATCATTAAAATGAGATCGTTGTTGCTTGTCGTGATCGCAGCATTCGGGTCCGCCGTCTTGACGACCGGATGCGGCGGATCGTCCTCCTCGGAACCGACCAAGCCCCCGGAGGCTGCCGCGGCCAACCCGGTAGCTGCCCCTCCCCCACCGGGAGACCCAGAAAAGAAGAGAGGCCGGGTTCCCAAGCGTCCTTAGTGAACTCAGTTGCACGTTCCTGTCGCGTCGCATGTTCCTCCGCGTTCTTGTGAGGTGATTGAGTCGGCCGACTCCACCGAGTTGCTCATGGATGCCGACGCCACCCCCACCCCACCCACCGTCACCCGTTCGGGATGGCATTGCCGTAGAATAGTCATCGTGTTTGGGGTCATAATTATCGGTCTGGTGATACTCGGATTCTGGCAACCCTGGCGGAACCCCAGATTACCGGATGGAAAAGACTCAACCCCAATCGAGGGGGCTGCACAATGGACATTCGACGACCCTCGTTTGACCTTTCCGACCCCTTACCGTAACGTCCGGCCCGAGGTGAAATATGTCGGTGACGCGGCCTGCGCTGGCTGCCATGTCTCACATTCCGACAAGTACCGCCAACACCCGATGGGCCGTTCTTTAGCTACGGTGGCGAACGCCACTCCTCTCGAACGGTATGATGTGCTTGCGCACAACCCTTTCAAGGCGGGTATCTACAACTATCGGATCGAACATGAGAAGGATCGAGTCCGACACCTGGAAACCGTGAACGACCGCACTGGGCGGGCTGTCGCGGAGACCACTGCGGAAGTGAATTATGTGGTCGGGTCCGGCCGGAACGGACGGGCGTACCTGATCGATCGCGACGGCTACCTCTTCGCATCGCCGATCACCTGGTACCCCCTGAAAGGGATTTGGGATCTGTCTCCGGGGTACGAGAAAAACAATCCTCACTTTGGCCGGGCGATCAACCCAAGCTGCCTGTTCTGTCACGCGAACCATGCCGATCACATCAGCGGCACCGCAAACCGCTACCGCACACCAAACGTCCACGCCGAGGCGATCGGCTGCGAACGCTGCCACGGGCCAGGGGAGTTACATGTCCAGCGCCGGGCGGGAGGCATGCCGGTGACTGGTCTGGACGAGACCATTGTCAACCCGAGCAAGCTGGAGCATTCCCTTCGCGAGGCGGTCTGCCAGCAATGCCACCTCCAGGGTCATCAGCGGGTTTTGCGTCGAGGCTGCGACACCTTCGATTACCGCCCCGGCTTGCCGCTTCACCTGTTCATGTCGGATTTCGTCGGACCGCCGAAAGAGACTGATGAGGCGAAATTCGTTGGATCTGTGGAGCAGATGTACGCGAGTGGTTGCTTCCAGAAGGGCAAAGGTGCCGGCAAGCTGGGCTGCATCTCGTGCCACGACCCTCACTCGGTGCCGCTTCCCGAGCAGAAGGTGGCGTTCTATCGCGACCGGTGTATGAACTGCCACAAGGACCGCGGCTGTAGCCTACCCCTGGCTGTCCGACCAGAGAATAACTGTGTGGCCTGCCATATGCCGCCCACGGGGTCGGATTTGCGGCACACGACGATAACGGATCACCGGGTTCTCCGGCAGCCGGGGCCAAGAAAGCCGCACCCGCTGGCTCCAAAAGCCCCTCCGGATGAACGCCCAGCACCCAAAGAGACGACACTGGTTAATTTTCACGCCTACTTGATTCCCACCCCAGGCTCTGAGGACGATCGTGACCTGGCAATTGCGTTGATGCGCGAGGCAGACCGGCGAAAACCCACGGGAACTGGCCGCGGTCTTGTGGAGGGTGCCCTGTCCCAGTTGGATGCCGCAATTCAACGCGCTGATAACGATGTCGGTGCGTTGGAGGCGAGGGGTAACGCACTCTGGGATCTCGGCCGGCGAGACGAAGCCGCAGCCGATTACGACCGGGTGCTCAAGCTCGCACCGGACCGGGAAGGTACACTCTACCGGGCCGCCGACCTGGCACAGCGGCGCGGCCAACTCGACACGGCTCGGTTGTATGCTGAGCGAGCGATTCAGGTCAACCCGTGGAGGTGGGAATACCACCTGACTCTTGCCAAGGTGTATGCTCAGGGAAATGACTGGGCATCGGCGGCCAAGGAGTGTCGCGAGGTCCACAAACTCTACGCTACGAACCCCGAATCAAGACACCTCCTGGTCGTCAGCCTTCTTCGGCAGAAGGACAAATCAGAGGCAAAGCGGGAGTTCGACATTCTGATGGAACTGAACCCCCCGAAGCCGGAAGAACTCCGACGCTGGTTCGAGCTGCAAATGCGGTGACAGATCGGCGCGATGTCCTCAGTGATGAGCAGATGGCACGCATCCGCGCGCTCCAGGCCAAGTTCGTCGAGGTAGACGGGCAGACAGTCGAGCAGTGGGTCGATAACTTCAAGCGGGACGCGGACCCTGACAAGGAACTGTGGGTGTGGCAGCAAATGGCCAAAGTCTACCGAGCCTACTGCGACGGACGGAAGCTCTTGCCCGAGGCAAAGAAGGATGTCTACCGAGTTGTGCTGTTCCGCTCGATGCCCTCAGAACAGGAAGTACTGGAGCGGGCTAAGCTCAAAGAGCTGTCTCGCGAGGATGCGATTGCGATCATGAAGGGTTACAATGCCTCTACACCACCTTTGTGTCGCGAGCAGTTGGGATGGCAGGGCTGACCGCTCGACCGAAGTTCCTCGGCAATTTGCTTGACGGCGGTACAGTCGGCCCATCACAATCAACTACGCCAGGGAGATTATGAGAGGTCAGGCTCAACTTCCCGCCCGGACTCGATCGCTCTGCTCGCGTTACATAGATTCTTTTGCGTTCTTTGGAAGGCGCGGATGCGGACTGTCGCCGAAATCCGTGACCGACTGCTCGAAGACCTCCGCTTCATGGTCTGGCGGCCCTCGATGCGCGGCGGCAACGCCGATGCCTCCGAGGAGCTGTTGCTGCACCTGCTCGACACACTCTGTTTTATCGACAGACGCGAAAAGGTGTGGGCAGCCGCCAGGAGTATTTTCGTCACAGGCTGCCGATGGGTGCGTGGACACTTCGAGTTCCAACACCGGCCGTTTCCCCACTTCGTGAACGAAGTCACCTCTGTCTACGCGGAGGTGGCGTTCACCCTTGGGTACTTCACTCCGGCCCGACTTCTCAATGACGCGGAGATGTCCCGGCTCGCGTCGGTGTGCGAGAGGGCTGAGTTCCGGTGCCAGGACTGGACCGAGACGGAACTACACGCTCAGTTCGGCCCACCGTCGCATGAAGTGGTTGGCGGGCTGACTACAGTGGCGTGCTACGGCAGCGAGGCCCCGGAAGTGAAGTGGGTGTTCTTTGACCTGGCACGGCGGCTGCCGTGGGAGGACGATTGGCTTCCGGTGCCGGTGGTGCGGGACTTCCGCAACGGGCATCACAATCAGATGCACCTATTGCCAGTCGGGGAGCGTTGGGCCGGTGAGCTTATTCGTCCGGCTCCTGATATAATCGTCGACACTCCGATCGAGTTCTTCCAATGAAAAGACGCACCACTCTGATAGTTACAGTGCTTGCCTTCATGGTGGGGATAGCATGCGGCCGATTAATTCCTCGATCCAGTTCTGTAAAAAGCACATACATTAGTTTAATAAAGCGCGAACACGTCGTTGCAGTCATTGAAGCCAAAGTACCAGGCACGCGAGTCTTTCATCGAGGACAACTGCTGGGCGAAGTACCCCTTGAAATTACCACTGAAAAGCTCGCGGAATTGGGGCCGGCGTTTGCCCTGTCGAGTCAAACAACTCGGTTAGATCATGATGGATGGGGTGAAGCGTTGATCTTCGGCGAGATGGATGAGATTGAAATGAAATTAATGCTTCAAGTTCCAGAGACAGATGCAAGTCACTTTCTTAATATCGAGACTCCGTGGGGCCGGCGCACAAAAATGGGGAAGTGGGAGGGACCAGATGAAAGCGATGGTCCACGTAGGGTAATTGCGCACTTCATGGAGTCACAAACGATAGATGGAATCAGATTCAGGATTACAGTTCCAGAGCGATCGAAGAAAGGAATGAAGAGTATAATTGAGCTATCATGCGAAAATTTTGGTCGCGGTCCTGTAACAGGCGGGCGTCCAGAATACACGCTACTTTGGGGAGGATTCGATACACCCTGGAGACGTCGAGTTTGTCATAAGAACCTTGTTCTACCTCCAGAGTGGGAAAGTATTGCTCCCGGGCAGACAGTTCGGACGAGCCTTGAGATCGACGCGCCACAAGTGGCAGGTGATTACAGCATCTTCGCTGTGCTCGGTTACAATGAAGCTGAACGAGGAGCAAACCGGAAGCTGGAGGGGACGTACTCTGATTCGCAACTCTTTCGAGTGAGGTAGTATCTATTAGAAGCGCGACAAAGTAAGATACAAACGTCGCTTACGGACATGACCAAGAACTGAACCAGCTCGGATATGCTCGGGGTATTGCGGCTCGCTCACTGGGATATGCTATTTTCGAAGGAATTGGTGGGCGACAAAGACCCCACAGAATTCCTCAACTCCCTCAAAAGCTGGCTCGTCGCCGTCCGCTGATGTCCGAAATTTGGCTCTGTGACCTACCTCCTTGCCGCGGAATTCCAGGTCAATCCACCTTGAAGAAGTCGACCGCGTTGCGGAACACCTGGAGTCCTTCGCCTTCTGGCTTCAGACCGAGTCGTGTCCACTGCGGGTGCTGGGTGGGGAGGACGTGCCGCTCGGGGTGAGGCATCAGCCCGAAGGCCCGGCCGGTTGCGTCGCAGATCCCGGCAATGTCATCCTGGGAGCCATTCGGGTTCGCAGGGTAAGTCCCCCGTCGGCCGGCGGCATCAACGTAGCGCAGCACCACCTGACCGGCCTGAGCCAGTCCCCGGACGATCCACTCCTTGCGGCAGATGAAATTGCCCTCTCCGTGGGCGACCGGGATGTGGAGCCGGTCCAGACCCTTCAAAAACGGGCATTTCCCAGGCGTGACCTCCAGATGAACCCAACGGTCCTCGAACTTGGCCGAATCATTGCCACCGAGTGTGGCAAGTGGACCGTCCTCGTCCGGTGGAATGAGGAGGCCAGCTTTGAGGATCGCCTGGAACCCGTTACAGATGCCGAGGATCAGTTTCTCGTCATCACGGAACTGGCGGAGGGCATCGGAGAGGAAATACTGGAGCTGGAGGGCAAGAACCTTTCCGGCCGCGACGTCGTCGCCATAGCTGAATCCGCCCGGGAGCGTCAGGATCTGGAAGTCGCGGAGGGTACGGGGGTTCTCGCGAACGATGTTGACATGCAACCGCGTCACCCTGGCCCCTGCCCGCTCAAAGGCGAACGCGGCCTCCTCGTCGCAATTCGTACCCGGAGCGCGGAGGATTAGAACGTGCGGTGTGGCCATGACGAAAAATCCGAGAAGACAATCGTTTGTGCTTGACCCCGGGGGAGCAGACCTCCAAACTCGTTGTAACGTCTCGCGACCCCCCCATCCAGTGGGCGCGATGAACCGGCTGTTGGCCGCCGCGTCGGTGATGACCTCTGAAGGGGGGAGGGGGACTGTTTCCCATATTTTTCCCCCGGCGTGTTGACACTTCGGAGCAGTCTGCTTATCATTCCCCTTGTCACCGCATCTGCGGAGACACCGCGGAGGTGAGGTGCTGGCAACGGCGGTTCACCAACGCAAACTTGATCTTTGACAAGTGGGTGGCAGGAAGAAAGAGCGAGGTCGGGGAAGCCGTTGAACGGCCGACCTGTCCTCGACCCTTCCGGGGATTGCAGGAAACTGCGATTTAGGGGAGGGTTGAAAGATTTAGAGTCGGTCCGAACAACGACGGGATAGACCACAAAACATGCGTCTCGCAAGAGACCAGCATACATTTTGAAGGGTTTGATCCTGGCTCAGAACGAACGTTGGCGGCATGGATTAGGCATGCAAGTCGAGGGAATCCCAGCAATGGGGGAACCGGCGTAAGGGGCAGTAATGCGTGGGTACCTACCCTGGGGTCTGGGATAGCCGTCCGAGAGGGCGGGTAATACCGGATGATCTCGGGAGAGCAAAGGTCAGCCGCCCTGGGAGGGGCCCACGTGGTATTACCTAGTTGGCGGGGTAATGGCCCACCAAGGGGGAGATGCCTAGCGGGTGTGAGAGCACGACCCGCGCCACTGGCACTGAGACACTGGCCAGACACCTACGGGTGGCTGCAGTCGAGGATCTTCGNNACGGGCTAAGTTCGTGCCAGCAGCCGCGGTAAGACGAACCGTGCGAACGTTGTTCGGAATCACTGGGCTTAAAGGGCGCGTAGGCGGGCTGCCAAGTCTGTGGTGAAATCCTCCGGCTCAACCGGGGAAGTGCCTCGGATACTGGCGGCCTCGAGGGGGGTAGGGGCGTGCGGAACTGTGGGTGGAGCGGTGAAATGCGTTGATATCCACAGGAACTCCGGTGGCGAAGGCGGCACGCTGGACCTTCACTGACGCTGAGGCGCGAAAGCCAGGGGAGCGAACGGGATTAGATACCCCGGTAGTCCTGGCCGTAAACGGTGTGCATTGGGCGTAGGCGGATTCGACCCCGTCTGTGTCGTAGATAACTCATTAAATGCACCGCCTGGGAAGTACGGTCGCAAGATTAAAACTCAAAGAAATTGACGGGGGCCCGCACAAGCGGCGGAGCATGTTGCTTAATTCGACGCGACGCGAAGAACCTTACCAAGGTTTGACATGCAGGGAAAAGCCGTAGAGATACGGTGTCCGTAAGGGTCCTGCACAGGTGGTGCATGGCTGTCGTCAGCTCGTGTCGTGAGATGTTGGGTTAAGTCCCGCAACGAGCGCAACCCTCGTCCTATGTTGCCAGCGGGTAATGCCGGGGACTCATAGGAGACTGCCGGGGTCAACTCGGAGGAAGGTGGGGATGACGT
>PLDW01000366.1 GCA_003136315.1 Gemmataceae bacterium
TTGCGGGGGAGGTCGGCGAGGCTTTGCTCGCCGGGAGGGGGTTGAGTCTTCCTGACACGGTACGCTTCGCACCCCACCCGCCTGCTTCGCGACGACCTCCCCGCTTGCGGGGAGGTGAGAAAACCCCTGCGGCTCAGTGGAGATTTCCATCTGCCCAACGCCTTAGCACCCTGTCCATGCCCCACACACCCTCCTGAATGGGCGACGCGTGCCAGCCCTCCAGCACCTCCGAGAAGTCATCACCCACGCTGCGCACCTGTTCCCGGCCCAGGGGCCGATCACCGTCTTCATCCACCACAATACCCTGCATGCGTTCGAGGACATGCCGTTTGAGGAGGCGGTCCGGCAGGGGGGTGAGATTTTCGGCTGTCAGCCTTATCTCTTGGAAGAGCGCTACCGGGATCTCCTGGGACGAGGGCGGATTCGGTTCTCGACCCTTCAGACTGTCCTGGAGGAGGATCTGGGTGAGCGGGGCGGTGAAGCGATCACCCGACTCTGCAACCGATTTGACCTCCGACTCGCCCTCCTACAGTACCCAGTCACGTTGGGGTCGGCTGACGAGTTAAAGTGGTTCATTGCCGAGGCCGACGCCCTCCGCCGAATCCGTCCGGAGGCTTCGGCCGCGGTCCGGCAGAAATTGATCGCCGAGACCCGCCGATGGGTCATGCGCGACCTCCGCGCCTGGGACAGCCGGACTCCGCGGGCACCCCTGTGGACACGCGAACTGTTCACGCGGTTTCACGAACAGCAGATCGAGATCTGGCCGGAGGAGACCTGGGAAGCGTTCACCCTGGAGATTTTGTGGCGGGTCTGCTGCGAGAGAGTCGGTAGGGTTCCTGTCGCTGGGCCAGCAGAGCGTCACCCAGTTCGCCACCGGGATCTCCTTGTCCGCGCAATTGGTATCGACCCGGATACCTGGGTCCACGAGGTGATGACTCGGTTCTGTGCATCCTACCTGGATCAGGGCGTGTCCCACTGGTCGCTGCCCAATCAGGATGCCGGGTTTTTCGCAGCGTTCTGCTCGCTCTACCGTCGCGGTGGCGGGCCGCCTGATCGGTGGCTTGCTGGCCTGAGCAGGGAACTCGCCCACCTTCAGGACGCTGGGGTCACTCCGTTGGAGTCGATCCGAGACTCGCTCGCAACCCTCGGAGTTGTCGAACGCGAGTGGGAGACGTATCTGTCGGCCACCCTGCTCGCTCTGCGTGGCTGGGGGGGGATGGTTCAGGAGGTGGAGATCCGGGGCGATCGTGTTGCTCACCCGATCCCGGCAGACAGCCTCACCGGATTCCTGGCTGTTCGGTTGATCCTGGAACGGTTTGCGATTGCTCGCGCCGCCCGGGATGCGATCGGGTTCACTGGCCCGCTGGCCGAGTTGCGTGATCTGCTCCGTCAGCGGATCGCCGCTCCAACCCCGCCGGGGGTCGAGGAGCGGGCGTTCCCGATCTTCCAACTCGCTCAGGTACTCGGGTGGTCCCCCAACGATCTGTCCCGGCTAGCTCTCGACGAGTGGCAATCGCTGGTCCGGGAGATGGAGTCGTTCGACGGTGTGGAGCGTCGACGGGTGTTCCACCTGGCCTACGAAGCGCGATTCCGCCGCCAGACCCTGGACGCCCTCGCTCTGCACGCCCGGCGGAGGCCAGTTTGCGATGGGCTTCCCCGCTTCCAGGCCGTCACCTGCCTGGATGAGCGGGAGGAGTCATTCCGTCGGCATATGGAAGAGATCGCTCCGGACTGTCAGACGTTCGGGGCGGCAGGGTTTTTTGCCGTCCCGATGTACTACCGGGGTGCGACCGAAGCCCACTTCGTTCCCCTCTGCCCGATCGTCGTCACCCCCCAACACTGGGTCGAGGAGCAGGCGGACGAGAACGGGGAAAAGGTCCATCAACGACTCCGTCGGACCCAGCGGGTACTCGCAACGGCCGCCCATCAGTTCCACGTCGGAACCCGGACCTTTGCTCTTGGGGCAATCATCACCACCACTCTGGGGGTGTTGGCGTCGGTCCCGCTCGTCGCCCGGATCCTGTTTCCCCGGCTTACCTCCCGGATTCGCCAGGTGCTCGGTCGGTTCGTCCAGGCGGAGCCGATGACTCGTCTGAAGTTGGAGCGGACCCCGGTGTGTGAGCCTGCTCCCCGCAACGGGCACCTCGGTTTCACCCTGGACGAGATGACCGGGATGGCCGAACGGCTCCTCCAGGACATCGGGCTCATTGATGGGTTCTCCCGACTCGTGTTTATCATTGGCCACGGGTCAAATAGTCTGAATAATCCACATAAATCTGCATATGATTGCGGGGCTTGCGGTGGTAGTTCGGGTGCTCCAAACGGGCGGGCAGCAGCACAGATTCTGAACGACCCGCGTGTCCGACATGCGCTGGCTGGGAGGGGGATCGAGATTCCGGATTCGACATGGGTTGTCGGTGGGGTCCACAACACCTGCGACGATTCCGTCACGCTCTTCGACCTGGATCGCATTCCGCAGAGCCACCGGGCAGAGTTCGAGCGAGCGCAGGAAGAGATCAACCAAACCTGCGAGCGGAACGCGCACGAGCGGTGTCGACGTTTCATGTCTGCGCCTCTGACGATGTCGTTTGCCGAAGCGAAACAACACGTCGAGGGCCGTTCGGAGGATCTTTCCCAGACCCGTCCCGAATTGGGGCATGCAACAAACGCGATCTGCCTCGTCGGTCGGCGGGAACGGTCACGCGGGCTCTACTTCGATCGGCGGGCGTTCCTGATCTCCTATGACCCGACTCAAGACGACGAGACGGGGGACATTCTGGCGCGGACCATGGCTGCCGTGTTCCCGGTCTGTGGGGGGATTAACCTGGAGTATTTCTTCTCGCACGTCGACTCTCCAGGCTACGGGTGTGGGACTAAACTGCCCCACAACATTACCTCCCTGATCGGGGTCATGGACGGGGCAGCAAGTGATCTGCGGACCGGGCTCCCGTGGCAGATGACGGAGATCCACGAGCCGGTCCGACTTCTGATCGTCTGCGAAACGACACCCAAGATCATGTTCCATATTCTGGCCAACAACCCACTCGGGCGGACCATGACCGAGAACGGGTGGGTGCAACTGGCTCTCCAATCACCGGACTCAGCCGAGATCCTGCTTTACCAGAAGGGCGAGTTCCGGCCGTACCAACCCCAGGCGACTTCTCTTCCATCGGCGGCCACGTCGGCCGACTGGTATCGCGGCTGGCGGGATCACCTGGAATTCGCCGAGATCGGAGTATGATTTTAGAGTTTAGAGTGTAAAGTTTAAGAGTTTAAAGTGAATCATGAGGATCTTGACAATTCGTGTCACGACTCTCAACTCTTAAGCGTTAACCAAAATAAATTTGAGACTTCTCACTGGACGCGACAGCATCTTGCGCCGTTGGTTCCCAATCTCTCTCGTTCCCACGCTCTGCGTGGGAATGCCGTCTTCGACGCTCCGCGTCGTGGCCTGAACGGAACGGACGCTTGAGAGAAGATACGATAGACATCGTCCCCAGTGGGTTGGCCCAACCCGCAGAGCGGGGAAAGACCGGTTCCCACGCAGAGCGTGGGAACCAGGGAAAATTCTAGTTCTTTAAACTTTAAACTCTTTAAATTCTTTAAACTAATAAATGCCTGATATCGACCAGTTAATGACATTTTTCGCGGCGATTGTCGTCACCGCTCCGGTCGCGCTCGTTGCGATCCTGGGTGGGTCGTCTCTTTTGGGCTACAAGCTGACCGAGGAGGCGATCAGTCGGGCGTCGCAGCTCGCGATTGGGGTGGGGCTTGTGGCCTGTGTTCTCATCCTTGGGATGATGCTTGCATCGGACCAGAGGCATGTGGTTCTCGACCTCGGGAACTGGGTGGAATTCCGGACCCCGGATTCCGGGCATGGCCACGGGCACTACCACTTTGCGGTCAAGTTCGAGTTCGACCGATTGTCCGTCCCGTTCGCTATCCTGTCGTTCGTCTTCTGTGGGACGATCGGTGCGTTTGCGGCCCGCTACATGCATCGTGAGCCCGGATTCAATCGGTTCTTCGTTTTGTACTCCGTGTTCCTGGCCGGGATGATCACCGCCTCCCTGGCAGACACAATCGAGACTCTGTTCACGGGGTGGGAGTTTGTCGGGCTGTCGAGCGCTCTGCTCATCGCGTTCTTCCAGGACCGGCCAGCTCCGTGCCGGAACGGGTTTCGCGTGTGGGTGGTCTACCGAGTGTCGGACGCGGCACTCCTGTTGGCGGCGATCCTCTTGCACCACATGACCGGGGAAGGAGACTTCGACAAACTCCTGGGGACCGGGCCGTGGCCAGAGGGACGTGCCTCAGTCACCGAGGAACAAGCCGTGCTGGTCGGGCTCCTCCTGCTGTTTGCAGCGGCTGGGAAGTCGGCCTTGGTCCCGTTTTCCGGATGGCTGCCGAGGGCGATGGAAGGGCCAACCCCGTCGAGTGCGGTGTTCTACGGGGCCTTGTCAGTCCACCTCGGGGCGTTCCTGTTACTCCGATTGAGCCCACTCATCGCGGTGTCGCTGTGGCTGGCGGTCGCTGTGATCGCCCTGGGGTTGGTCACTGCCTTATATGCGTACGTTGTCGGGGCAGTTCAGACGGATATCAAGTCTGCCCTGTCGTTCGCGTCGCTCGCTCAGGTTGGGATCATCGTGGCGGAAATTGGGGCAGGGCACTGGATCCCGTTCCTGTGGTATGTTGCCCTGGTCCACCTGCTCGGCCACGCCAGCATGCGGACCCTCCAGTTCGTGCGGGCACCTAGCCTGCTCCAGGATTACCGGGCGATTGAGAATGCGATTGGAGGGCAACTCCCCCGACCCCCGGGGTTACTCCGATGGGCACCGGTTCGGGTTCGAGCCTGGCTCTACCGGTTCGCTCTTGAGCGAGGCTATCTCGACGCGATCTTGTCTGACTATGTGGCTCGCCCGTTTGTTGCCGTGTTCCGATGGTCGGACCGGAACGAGCGGTGGTGGACGACATTTCTGACCGGCACACCCGGCTCTGGGTCCGAGGTGCCGCCGGCGGGTCCTGCCCCGTCTGCCGCACCCGCGGCGTCCCCCTACCCGAAGGTCGAACTCCCCGGATGAACCTTTACGCTCTTCCGTGGCTGGAACTCTCGGTACTCATCCCGCTGGCCGGGGCTCTCTGGGTCGGGCGGGTTCGCGATCCGAACGCAGCCTCGCGGTTCTGCCTGGCGTTTACCGGAGCGGCCCTGGTCTGCGCGATCATGGTGGCGGCCGGATACTGGACGGGGGCCATTCCATCCGCAACATTTGGTGCCCCCTGGCTGAGCAAAGGTGAGCCGTGGGACCTTGGTCCCCGGATATTCGGCCGGCCCGTGCTCGGGGTCGATGAACTCAGCGCATTGCTGATCCCGCTTCTGGCCTTGCTCCACTTTCTGGTTGCCCTGGCCACGGCACGCACGAAGATGGCCCGGTTCTCGTTCGCCTGGCTGTTGATCGGCGAGTCTATCCGGCTGGCCAGCTTCAGTTGCCTGGACCCTTGGGTGATGATCGGCCTTCTCGCCGTGGTCACCATCCCGCCGTACTTTGAACTAGTCCGACGGGGTCGGCCGACCCGAGTGTACGTCCTGCACATGGTTCTGTTCGTTGTGCTGCTAATGTTCGGGTGGTCGGCCGTGGATGGGAATATCCCGGTGCCGAAGCACCTGGCCGCGTTCTCGCTGTTCGCTGCGATCCTGATCCGCAGTGGGACGATCCCTTTTCACGTCTGGGTGACAGACCTCTTCGAGTGCGGGGCGTTTGGGAGTGCTCTGCTGTACGTAAGCCCGGTCGCCGGTGTGTATACTGCGGTCCGGCTCGTCCTCCCCGTGGCTCCGGACTGGGTTCTCCAGTGGCTCGGCCTGGTATCGCTCGTGACGGCGGTGTACACCGCCGGAATGGCCCTGGTTCAGCGGGATGCCCGGCGGTTTTTCGCTTATCTGTTCCTCAGCCATGCCTCGCTCATCCTGGTCGGGCTCGAACTGGCCGGTGCGGAGAACAAGGACGCCCAGGTGATCGGCCTGACCGGAGGACTGGCCCTGTGGGTGGCGGTGGCCCTCTCGCTGAGCGGGCTGGGGCTCACCTTGCGGGCTCTTGAGGCCCGGCTCGGGCGGCTCTCCTTGACCGAGTACAAGGGGCTGTATGAACAGTCACCGGCCCTGGCCGTGTGTTTTCTCCTCACCGGGCTGGCCAGCGTCGGATTCCCTGGAACACTTGGGTACGTGGCGTCCGAGTTGCTTGTGGACGGGGCGGTCGGGGCAAACCAGTTCGCTGGTGTCGTGGTCGTTCTCACCGCAACGATCAACGGGATCGGAGTCGTTCGGGCATACCTGCTACTTTTTACTGGCGGGCGGTATGCAACGGCCGTATCGCTCGGGATCACAGGGCGAGAGCGGTTCGCGGTGCTAACGCTAGCGGCTTTGATCATCGGCGGTGGGCTGATCCCGCAACCACTCGTCATGTCACGGCACGCCGCCGCGGAGGCGATCCTTGCCGACCGCGCGGCCCGGGCCACACCAGGCGGCCCTCAGGGCCACACCGAGGCGAACACCGGGCACAGGGAGTAAGTTTGGTGTTTGGTGTTTGGTGTTTGGTGTTCAACGAATACCCAGGGCGTTGCCCTGGGCTGAAAGCTCTCACCCTTTCAGGGTGAAAACCCAACAGCCAACACCCCAGCCTGAAAGGCTGGCAGCTGTTAGCCCAGGGCAACGCCCTGGGTCGCGATGGGCAACACCCTGGGTCGCGGTTCCCAGCGAAACCTGGGTCAGATGCGACGGTTGCGGATACCCACCCGCACGATTGATCCGATCACGAAGCCGACGAGCACGATGAGTGATGCAAAGCTGATCCACCACCCCACCCAGTATGACCGCGGCTCGAATGTGAACACGGCCTCCGTCGCTCCAGCCGGAACTGCCACAGCCCGGAAGGCGTGGTTTGCCCGGTAGACCGGGACTTCCACTCCGTCAATCCGGCACACCCACCCCGAGAACCACACGTCCGACAGGACCAGAAAGCCACCCCCGCCGCCACTCAGTTCGATCTGCACCCGGTTTGGCCGATAGTCGCTTATCCGGGCAACTGGCATTGGCCCAGTCACGTTTGGCGGCAGAGAACCTTCGCTAGTGAGCAGGACCGTCCGCCCAAAGTCACACCCTGTCAGCGCAGCCAACTCACCCCCAGCCGGCATTTGGGCAGCCTCGGGAACGACCCAGGTACGGCGGGCCGCGGCAGGGTTCCTGTTCTCATAGACGATCTGTCGCGGGAGGTGAGGAGGCGGGTCCGGCGGAATCGCCGGGACGAGTGGCGGCTCCTCCTCGAACACAAGCCCCTGCCACGATCTCGAATCGACCGAACACTCGGCTGCGCAAACAAAATATCTTACATTTAACAGATCAAATAGGCTGCGGTTGGCAATTTCAAAATTGGGGATCATCGGCTGTGCGATATCGCTCAGGGCGAAGACGGCGGTATCCCGCCCGATGGTGAAGTTGAGGAATTCCCGGTAGTAGCGGACATCCAGGGGGTTGTAGCCGCGGGAGGTTTCGAGCCGGTCGATCAGGGCCTCGGGCGCTCCGACACCGAGGATCGCGAGCTTGTCCGCCTCCCCGCCTCCCATGTCCCAGTCCATGACTCGGGATTCTCCCGGCTTCATTCGAGCGGCGAGGAATCGGACGATTTTGGATCGCGGGTAGATCGCTGAGTACGGGCGGACCTCCGGCAAGGTGATGATCGGCGCGACCAACTCAGCGACCAACACTCCCACCCAGCAGGTTGTACGGGCAACCGGATTGCCTTGACTGCTGGGGAGACAAAGCCAGACGGCGACCGGGATCGTCCCTGCGACAACTGCCCAGTACACCACGAACGGTGCCCAGATCGGTCGGCCCTGGGGCGATAGGGTCGTCACTGTCAGGCACGTCAGCGACGGAATGACCGCGAACAGCACGACCCCCAGAATCCACCGGCCGACCACCCGCCGGTCAGCAGGGGTCCACCCTCGGCGGACAAGGGCATCGGTCGTGGTTCCGGCGAGGTATGCGAGTGGCAAGGTGGCGACCAGAAGCATCCGGGACGGAATGCGGAAGAGCCGGAACCCCGGAAGCCAGTCGATCAGCGCTGCCCCTCCCAGGGAGAAAACGAGAAGCCCCAGAAGAACCCCAGCGAAGAACCGGGTCCGGCCGCGAACGAGCACTGGGGCTGCCCCTGCCGCCGCGAGCCAGTACAGGCCGAGCAACGCCCGGGCTTCCCACGCATGTGGCGGATGGTTGGAGGCCGACGGCCCGACCATCCCGAAGAACGTGAACAGCCCGACTTTCCACGACTGGGTGGATTCCAGCCCCACGGTACGAGCGGACTGGCCAGACGCCTCCCAGGTGGGGAGCAATTGCACCGCGCACAGGGCGACGGCCACGGCGACCACTCCCAGACCGCAGAAGACCCACCGGCCGAGTTCCCGGACGAGTGGTGATGTCCCACTCCCGCCAAGGTATCCCGCACGCTCCAGGGCCGGGGCAAGCGTCCACAAGCCAGCGAAGATCCCCGCGTAGAACGTCCACTGCGGGTGTGTGCCGAGGACGATCATGGCGAAAGCCACCCCCGCCCCGACAACTGCCGTCACACTTCCCCGCCGGACGGCCCGTTCGAGTCCGAGTACCACCAGTGGGAGCCAGGCCAATCCGATTGTGACCGTGTGGCCGGCGAGAAGAAGGTGAGTCATCCACTTGGCCGATAGCATGAACCCGATGGCTGCGATGAGGCACCCGGCCTCGACCAGGGCGTTCGACCGGGCGTAGACGTAGGCGAATACCCCGGCTGCCAGGACATGGAGGGCGATCACCCAGCTCATGGTGGCCCCGACGGCAGACTCAGGGACGAGGTAGGTCACTGCGTATGGCGGGTAGAAGCACCCGACCTGGATGTCGTGGACGAACGGCGACCCGCAGAAGTGGTAGGGGTTCCAGAGCGGCAACTCGCCGGTCTCCCGCCACTCCCGGGTCAGGTACACGCGAGCCGGGAGGTGTTCAGCGAGGAAATCCGAGTAATCGGCGTACAGCACCCCGCCGGGGTTTAACAGCAAGGGGTGGAAATACAACCCCCAGATCGCGGTGAGGATGGCGTAGGGGCGAAGGCGGGCGAGCATGGCGACTCCAACCCCGGTGCGTGTGAGTGTTCAGGAATGGTACATCAACAAGTGTCGTAATTCTGATACATTGGCCGATCTACCCCCCCCTGCCCCCCCTTCGAAAGGGTGGGAGAAAGAAGGAGGGGGGAATGGATGAGCATGCCCCGATCCTGAACCGAGTAGACCAATCGTATGTTTTCTCCCCCCCTTTCGAAGGGGGGGCAGGGGGGGTGAATTGACGATAACAATAAACCTGACACTCATTGATGCGCTGTTCCTTGGGAGGAGGCGGAAGGGGTATCGGCCCCTCTCCCCCCCTTTCTGATACACAACCGCGGGATTTCTGTCTCTGATTCAGGTACCCAGCTGGCTGGTCACTTGTCACTCGACCCTCGCCACTTGTCGTCCATTCTAACTGGAAACGACGGTAACCATCCGATGGCTGCCCTGGATTGCGTGGCGACGGATATTGCCCTGGATTCTGGGGACAAATCCCTGAGTTCAAAAGGCAACGCCCTGGATTCCTCAAACGTGCTTATCCTGATTTTCTCCCTCATCCTCCCTCTTCTCGTGCTCTTCACTCTCGATTTGTCTCGACTCTTCATCCTCACTCTGTCCATCCTCTCGGTAAACTTGTCCCTCGGCGTACAGGTTTCGCCGCTGTTCGTACTCTGGCCGCTGGTCCGGGGGGACAAGCTGGATGGCCTTCTCCTGCCACCGGACTGCGTCGGCGAATTGCCCGGACTCGGCGTAGGCGGCGGCCAGGGTGTCGAGGTAGCCCGGTAACTTGTAGTCGGTCAACTCGCACGCGCGGGTGGCGTCGCGGAGGGCCATCGCTCCATCCCGGAGGTCGGCGAGCGGGCAGGTTGCCCGGATCCAGGCGAGGAAATTCAGTGTCCCGGCGTCGTCCGGGTCGAGTTCCGCGGCCTTGATATGATCGGCCACCGCGGCCCTGTAGTCCGCTCGCTGGTAGTGCAGGGCAGCCCGGAGATTGTACCCCGCATCTGAGCGCGGATCCTTGTTGATGGCGGTCGTCGCATCGATCAGTGCAGCGATCACGTCCCCCTTGCGGCGGAGGGCAATGGCCCGCGCGAAATACCCACGTGGTCCGTCCGGGTTCAAGCGGATGGCCTCGGTGAAGTCGGCCACAGCCCGATCCGGATCGAGTAGTTCGTGATACCCGTAGCCCCGTTGGATGTATCCGGCCGGGTCGTCCGGGGCGATCCGGATGGCCTCGGAGAAGTCGGCTATCGCCGCTTCCAGATTCTTCGTTCGAACGTGCGAGAGCCCGCGGTTGAACCGTGGCGCGGCATCATCCGGGTCGATAGCGATCGCTGCGGTAAAGTCGGCCACGGCCAAACGATGCTCGCCCAGTTCGGCATGAGCGACCCCGCGGAGGTTGTACGCTCCGACGTGACGGGGTTCGAATTTCAGCACCCAGGTGAAGTCAACGATTGCCTTCTCCGGGTTCCCTTGCTCGGTATACAGTCGAGCCCGGTGCCAGAACGCCTCGGCGAACCCGGACTGAAGACGCAGAGCCGCGGACAGATCCGCGAGGGCGTCCTCCGCCCGGCCGAGGCTTTCAAGTGACAGCGCCCGATAGACGTAGGCTCGGGCGTGCCGTGGATTCAGCCGGACGGCGGCCGTGTAGTCGATAATGGCCTCCTCGTGACGGCCGACGGCGGACAGAGCGTTAGCCCGGTTGAAATACGCCCGGAACATTTTCGGATCGAGCCGGATCGCGGTTTCGTAGTCCGCGAACGCAGCATCGTAATTCCTCAGCCGGCTGTTGGCTGCGGCTCGGCCGTTGACCGGGTCCGGGTCGGTCGGATCGAGGTCGATGGCTCGGGTATAGTCTGCGACCGCCGCTTCGAGTTCGTCGTTATCGACATTGGCGGTCCCCCGGTTGTGGTAGGCGGCAGCGTAGTCCGGGCGGAGGTCGATGGCCCGGGTGAAGTCTTCCACCGCCTCAGCCGGGTTCCCGTCCGCTGCCTGGGCGTTCCCGCGGTGGAAGTAGAGTTCCGGGTCGGTTGGGTCGAGATCGATCGCGCCGGTGAATGAGGCGATGGCCCGCCCGTACTCGCCCCGCCGGGTGTAAGCGTGGCCGCGGCGGACCAGGGTCGGGACATCGGGGGGGAGGGGGGTGTTCATGCCCGAATTATACTGATCACCAGCGGCCAGACACGAGCCCGGATGTCGTCTGATCGGGCCGTTCGATCCGATCCGCAGTTCGTCTGGGTGTCGAAGCTGTCCGGTGGCCTATGCCCACCTGCTACCAGTTTGAGCGTCTGTCCTGCTCACGTCAACAACTCGCGGATGACATGCCCGTGGACGTCGGTGAGCCGGCGGTCGATTCCGTTGTGCCGCACGGTCAGCTTGGTGTGATCGATCCCGAGCAGGTGCAGGACCGTCGCGTGGATGTCGTATACCTCGGTCGGCTGCTTGCGGTCGGCCGGTTTGTACCCGAACTCGTCGCTGGGACCGTGGGTCACCCCGCCCTTGATCCCACCTCCGCACAGCCAGTTGGTGAAGCAATACGGGTTGTGATCCCGCCCCTTTCCACCCTGCGAACTCGGCATCCGGCCGAACTCAGTCGTCCACAGCACGATCGTGTCGTCGAGGAGCCCAGTGCGTTTGAGGTCAGCGATCAGGGCCGCGGCCCCGCTGGCCATGCCGTAGGCGAGCGGGCCGTGGTCTCGCTTCACGTCCTCGTGGCTGTCCCAGTTTCGCCGCGGGAACCCGTTGTCGTTACCGCTCCAGATTTGCACGAACCGGACCCCACGCTCCAGTAGGCGACGGGCGACCAGACATTTCCGGCCGAAGTAGTCCGTCTCCTCGACCGGGTTGATCTCCGCATCAAACGATCCCTTCCCGTGGTCGAGCCCGTACAGCTTGAGGACGTGGGCCGGTTCCTTCGACAGGTCGAGTGCTTCCGGAGCGGCAAGTTGCATCCTCGCAGCGAGTTCATAACTACGGATGCGGGCATCCAGTCGTTCGTCACCGGGCCGGGTCGCAGCGTGGGTACGGTTGAGCCGGGTGATGAGGTCGACTCCGGCCTTGTCCCCGGCGGGGGTGACAAATTTGGCCCGTTCGTCCGGGAACAGATCCTCAATGGGGGTCTTGGCCCCCGGGTAGATGGTCGTCCCCTGATGTTGTGCGGGGAGAAACGCGCTGTCCCAGTTCTTGGTGCCGTTCGAGGCGAGCCCGCGGTGATCGGGAAGGACAACGAAGGTCGGAAGGTTCTCGTTCAGGCTCCCAAGCCCGTAGCTCACCCAGCATCCCATGCCGGGGAACCCGGGGCGGTTAAACCCGGTGGTCTGGAGGAGCGTGCCCTGGCTATGGACCCCCGTCTTCCCCACCAGATTGTGAACGAACGCCAGTTCGTCGGCCACCGCTCCCAGCGGGGCGACCACCTCCGAGAGGGGTCTCCCGGCGGCCCCATAGGGTTTGAACTCCCACAGGGGCCGCAACCACGGGCCAAGGCCGTTCTGGAATGCTTCGACGTGTTCTCCGAATTCGGCTGGCTGGCCATGCCGCTTCACCAACTCCGGTTTGTAGTCGAACAGATCGACGTGACTCGCACCGCCCGCCATGAATAGTTGCACCACACGCTTCGCCTTCGGGGCGTGGTGCAATCCCCCGTCCGGGCGAGGCCGGGCCGGGCCGTCGGCAGCGAGCAATCGGTCGCGACCGAGGAGGGCGGCCAGGGCGATCCCGCCCAGCCCGCCACCAGAGTGCCAAAGGAAATCGCGCCGGGTTTTCATGGCTGCCCCTGTGGGTCGTGGGTTTCGTTGCTGCATCGGCCCTCATACAGGAGCCCACTGAAGCTGTCGCATCTCTAGAAGGACGAGTGGACGTATATATGGGAGTGCGAGGCTCCTGCCGAGCCGTACCACCCGCAAGCTCGGCAGGAGCCTCGCACTCCCGTTGGACCGTTGCTTGCTCCTGGAATGTGACGGCCTCTGCGGGTTCCTGTATCAGGATCGGAAATCTCTCCGAGTCCGACCCATTGTAGCTATCAGGCCATTCTATCTCTTTCCACTCTCTCACTCCACCGGGGCGGTGTAGACCTTGATCTTCGGCTCGCCTTTGATCATCGTGCCGAGTGATTTCAGCAGCGTGTCGGTGTGCTTCTCCTTGATGTGGGCCTCCAGGGCCGCCACGCTCTTGAACTTCTCGAACATCACGTAGGTGTCGGGGTGGTCGGTGTCGAGGTTGAGTTCGTAGGCGATGCATCCCGGCTCTTTCTTGGTCGCTGCGATGCAAGAGGCGCACGCGGCCTCAAGATCTTTCTCCTTGCCGGCCGCCACCTGGAATGAGACGACGAGGGCAAAGGGCTTGGTCGGATCTTTCACCTTCGACTTCACCAGAGCGACGACGGGGTGGTCGTCTGCCGCCCGGGTGTCGGCGAGGGTGGTGGCCAGGATCAGGGCAGGGAGGACGAATAGTAGTACACGACGGGTCACGGTCCGGTCTCCGGGGGTACGAGGAATGAGCCCGCTCATCGAACCACAATACGGCACCGGTTGCGCACGGAAACCCCCCATCCTGGCGGGTTGTAACATCCGCCAGCGGCCGGAAAAAGTTGCTCTCGTTTTGTAAGAACGCACTTGGTACAGTCCCCGCCGCTTCACCGGGTCGCCTCCAGGGACGGAGGTCGCCCGGACAGCGCTCGTGGTTGGTGCGGTGGCAAGGAGGTTCGCACGTGGCCCGTCCCCGCCGGTTGCGGCACAAACTGATGCTCGGTCTGGCCCTTGTGGTCGGGAGCCTCGGGCTGTTGCTGGGCGGCACCCTGTACGGGCTGAATGCTCACCGAAATAGTGTGAGAGTCACCGAGCGGAAACTCATCGAACTCCAGTACATCAACGTGATGGTGAGCGTCCTCACCTCCGAGGCGGGGGGAGTGCCCGCAGACATCAATGCAGAATCCAAAGAACTCAGTGACAAGACTCAGAGAGTCCAGGAGTTCTCAGGAGGATACCGGAAGATGTTGGCGACGACGGTCGAGTTGGGGCTGGATCCAGACAAGGGGTTCCAGGAAGGCAACCTCCTCAACCAACTCGACGAGGCCCTCGACCAGCTCTCCGTTGCTCTGAAGAAGGCGGCCACAGCAACCGGCCCGGCGGCGTCCGAGCCACTCCGGAGCAATCCGGAGGTAAAAGCCGCCTACGAGAAATCCCAGCGGACTGGTCAGCACCTCAAGCAGGCGCTGGTGGACGATATCGAGTCCAGCATCCGGAAATCCAACAGCGAGATCCGCCAAAGCTTCTGGATCTCCGTGACCGCCACCGTCTGGGCCGTTGTGTTGGTTCTGGCCCTGCTGTACTACTTCCGGGAGTGGATGCTCACTCCGATCCGGGAACTCCATGCCGGGGTCCAGCGGGTCCACTCCGGAGACTTCGACCACCCCATCCTGCTCACCTCACGGGACGAGTTGGAGGAACTGGCCAACGAATTCAACGCGATGACTGTCCGGCTCAGCGCAGTCTACAAGGATCTGGCCCGGCAGGTCAACGAGCGGAGCCGGCAACTCGTCCGAAGTGAGCGGATGGTGTCGGTCGGGTTCCTGGCAGCAGGGGTCGCCCACGAGATCAATAACCCGTTGGCCAGCATCCTGTTCTGTGCTGAGGCTCTGGAGCGGCGACTTCAGGACATCCTGGCCCCAGCGCTCGCGGCGGGCGCGGTTCCGGCCGATGGCGAGGTGCTCACCCGCTATCTGAAGATGATCCAGCAGGAAGCGCTGCGCTGTAAAGACATCACCCAGAAGTTGCTCGATTTCAGCCGGACCGGAGAGCGGAAACGGGAGGCAACCGACCTGGCCGGGCTGGTCCGGGGTGTCTTGGAGGTGGCCCGGCACCTGCCGAACGGCCGCGGCAAACACATCACCTTCAACCCGGGATCGTACATCGTCGCCCCGGTGAACGCTCAGGATCTGAAATCGGTCATTCTGAACCTTGTGGTGAATGCTCTCGACAGCATGGACGAGGGCGGATCGCTGACGATCCGGCTGGGGTCCGACGGAGACTTCGCCCATATCGCATTTACCGATACCGGGTGCGGGATGCCCCCGGATGTCCTCCAGAACATCTTCGAGCCGTTCTTCACCCGCAGTCGGACCGGGAAAGGGACGGGTTTGGGGCTGTTCATTAGCCACCAGATCGTCGACCAGCATGGTGGGCAGATCGAGGCCGCCAGCCCTGGCCCGGGGCACGGCAGTACCTTCACTGTCAGAGTTCCGTTGCGGGAGACGACAGGCGGCCCGCTCGCCACGCCCCAGTTGGCCCCGGCCGACGACCCAGCCGACGCCGAGATGCTCCCCTTCCCGGGGAAAAAAGCAGCATAACTCAAGTTTAAGAGTTTAAAGTTTAAAGATCCAACAATAGATATGTAGTTACTATCCCTACCGGCATAGGGCCACGCAGGATTTGAAACTTTAAACTTCTTAAACTTTAAACTTTAAACTAGGTTGCGCGAAATTGCCGTTGACCGGAGACCAGCTTGAGGAGTTTAAAGTTTAAGAGTTTAACGTTTAAGGACAAAAATCCAGGCGATCGGTACTAGGGATGGGTATCATGTCGCTCGACTGGCGGCCATGTGCATGACTTTAAACTTTAAACTCCTTAAACTTTAAACTCGAAAAGTGAAATTGCCGTTGACCGGAGACCCGACGAGCGGCTACGGGGCAGGTGAACGAGGAGAGGACACGTGGCTTCAACGACTCCCGCACACAACCGACTCCGGATTCTGTTCGTCGATGACGAACAGCACCTGAGGGAGTTCATGCGGACCGAGCTGCCCCGGCTCGGGCACGAAGTGACCGTTTGCCCGGATAGTAAGACCGCTTTCGAGACGATCAAGAAGGCCACCTTCGACGCGGCTATTCTCGATCTCCGGATGGAACACGAGCGGGCCGGGCTCCAGGTACTCTCAGCGCTCAAACAAGCGACCCCGGACACCGAAGCCGTCATCATGACCGGCTACGGGAGTACCGAGACCGCAGTTGAAGCGCTGCGGCTCGGGGCGTTTGACTACCTGACCAAGCCGTGCAAGCTCTCGGATATCGAGGCCCTGCTCCTGCGCATCCAGGAGAAGCGGAAGCTCAAGCACAAGACGGCTGCGCTGGAGACACGCGTCCAGGCGGCGGAGGGGACGGAGGCGGTGATCGGGGCCAGCCCGGCCATGCTCCCGATCCAGGAGTTCACCGATCGGATCGGGCCGACCGACGGGCGGGTACTCATCACCGGGGAAACCGGAACCGGGAAGGAAGTTGTCGCCCGTGCCCTGTTCCACAAGAGCAAGCGGGCGGATATGCCCTTCGTCCCCGTGAACTGCGGGGCGCTGAACCAGAACCTCGCCGAGAGCCAGTTGTTCGGGCACAAGCGGGGGGCATTCACAGGGGCCGACCGGGACCACAAAGGCTACTTCGAGGTCGCCAACGGCGGCACTGTGTTCCTCGACGAACTCGGGGAGTTGGACCGGAACATCCAGGTGAAACTGCTCCGCTTCCTGGAATCCGGGGAGATCCAGCGGCTGGGTGAGAGTACCCCGATTACGGTTGATGTGCGGGTGATCTGTGCGACTCACCGCGATCTCCGGCAGATGATCGCCGACGGGCAGTTCCGCGAGGATTTGCTTTACCGGCTGAACATGTTTCACGTCCACCTGCCACCACTGCGAGACCGCAAAGAGGACATCCCCGATCTCGCCCGGCACCTGCTCGCCCGTGCGGCCAAGCGGTCGCCGGAGACAGTCGGCCACTTGCTCACCGCCGAGGTAATGCGGGTGATGCTCGAACACGACTGGAAGGGGAACGTCCGGGAGCTGGCGAACGCGATGGAGTATGCGTGGATCGTCTCGGGTGGGCAACCGCTGGGCGTCCACCATTTGCCGCACGAGGTCCGGAACTCGCCCCCGCGACCAGCCGCGCAGCGAGACGGGGCTCCGGTGCTCCAACCCGTGTCAACAGCCGTGCGATCGGTCCCCGACAACGGGTCGGGCTTCTTCCCGACCGCAGTTCCATTCCCGGGATCAGCACAACCCGCCTTCCCCCCTCCTCTCCCGGGGGTCGGCGGGACAAAGACCCTCTCGGACGTGGAGATGGAGTACATCCTCCAGGTGTACGCAAAGAACAGCTACAACAAGCAAGTGACCGCGGGCGAACTCGGGATCAGCCTCAAGACGTTGTACAACAAGCTACACAAGTACGAAGAAGAGCGGCAACAACGGGCCGGGTGAGGTGCGGAATGCTCGGTTGCTTGGGGTGTGACTCTCACCCCTTCAGGGTGAAGAGGGTCAGACCACGGCCTCTGCATTGGTGGGTTTTTCAGGAAACCCAGGGCGTTGCCCTGGGCTGAGAAATCTCACCCCTTCAGGGTGAAGAAGGTCAGACTACGGCCTCTCCATCGATCGGTTTTCAGCCTGAAAGGCTGAGATCTCTCAGCCCAGGGCAACGCCCTGGGTGGCGATGGGCAACGCCCTGGGGAGACTAGATCTGGTCGGCAGAACC
>PLDW01000103.1 GCA_003136315.1 Gemmataceae bacterium
AGAAGATCAGCACCTTCTCGAAGTAATCCCGCTCGTCGGACTCGGCGGTTGTGCAGTCGGGCGCGGCGGCGTCGAGGGCTGGACAATCGGTGTTATTGGGCTTAGTGTTATCTTTCATGTGGCATCCTCCCGACCGCGTTTGGCTGATACGGTTTGGAGTATGCCCCAGGTGTTTCTTGTCACCTTTTCCGGCATTAATGCCTGTAATGGACGCAAGGCTCTTCTGATCGGCACCGAGCAATCAGGCCGAACTACTTCAAAATTCAGCTCTTACGCCGGCTCGTCGAGTGTAGCAGGGGCAATTGCACCCGTGTGAATAGGAGCAAAGCGTCCGCACTCGACGTGGCATGGCCATCCTGGCCATGCTGGGCCGACACGGGCAAGATGCCCGTGCCACCAGATTTCACGGTCTCGTTTCTGGACAACTCCTAAGCTCACACCACCTTGCACCCGGGGAGTCGGCGGGCGAGTTCGACCCGCACATCCACCGTATCGGCTCGGGGGGGGAGCGACACCACCTTGAGTTTCCGCAACCGGACGAGATAGGGAAGCACCGTCGGCGACACGTTCGCCGCCCCGGACAGCCCGACTGCTTCCAGGTCCGGGAATCGGTTCAGCACCAGCGCGACCCCTGAATCCGTCACCGCCGTGTCTCCCAACCCGACCGCCTTCAGGCCCGGCAGCGCAGCCAGGTGAGCCAGCCCCACATCCGTCACCTTTACGCACCCAGACAGGTCGACTGCTTCCAGGTTCGGGATCTGGGTGAGGGATCGGAGCTTCGCCAGGGTCGCGTCGGTCGTGTCGTCCGGGTTGAGGGCCAGACGGTAGGCTTCGGTCGATTTCACCGTCACCTCGCCCGGCAGGCGGCCTGGGTGAGCTGTCCAGGTGGCGTCCGGGTTCCCGACGGGCCGGGAAAACCAGATCGCCCGGAAAGGGATGAGCCACTTCGAGGGCCGCGCTGCGGGCGGCGGAAGCGGGACAGGGGCCGGCTTCGGAGGCGGCGGGGGTGAGGGGGTGGGCGTGGTCGCAACGGGCGGCAGCGTCGGAGTGCGAGTGGGAAGGTCCAGAAGGGGGCCACCATCCAGTGGTCCGGGAACGAACACCGGCGCTGGCTTGGCCGGGGGCGCGGAGGGCTTCGATTTCGTCTCGGTCGGCCGGGTGAGACCAGCTTGAAGTGTCGCGGTCACCGGATCGGGCGGCTTGGGAGACGCTGGCGGGGGCACCGGACCGACGGACCGGAGCAGGTCGGTCAGTTTCTCGGCGAGTTCCCCCGCGTCTTTTGGGCGGCGGTCGGGCTTCTGGGCAACGCACCGGGTGAGTAACTGAATCAGCCCGTCACCCGCCCCGGCGTCGCGAAGGTCGTCGCCCGCATCAATCCCGGGAGCCTGGTGGAGGTGGCCGGTCGCCAACTGGTAGCCGATCACACCCAGCGCGTGAACATCGTCTCGGGGGTCGGGAGCGGCCCCGGCCCGCTGTTGGGGCGAAGCGTAAAGCGGGGTGTACGAGCCCCGCATTGATGTCTCCAGCCACCCCGTCATCACCGACACGCCAGCCGGGTGGTGAGTCCGCAAATAGTCCACTGCCACCCCGCCGATCCCGAAATCGGTGATTCGCAATGCCCCCTGCGAACGGCGGAACGCCGAATCCAGACCCCGGGCCAGATCGATTCCTCCGGTATTCGATTCAACATTGACTAGAATATTCGATGGCTTCAGATCCCGGTGAACGATCGGCGGTGTGAGGCGGTGGAAGGTGCCGACGGCCGCTGCGAGTTCGTGGAGGGCTGCGATCACGGTCCGCTCGCGGTCGGCCGGAGTGAGTCCTTGCCAGCGGTGGACAAGGTCGGTCAGATCGCCCCCACCGACGTACTCGTACATGAGCCATGGGGATTCCCCATCCAGCGAGGCATCCACGAGCGGAACGACATTCGGATGGTGGCCCTGCGTCATCACCCGGGCGATCACTTTCCCCTCGTGCGATGCCAGCTTGGCCTTGGCGACCGGGTCGGTACAGAATTTCACCGCCCGTGGGTTTGGGATGAACGTGTGTCGGACAAGCCAGACCTCCCCGAAGCCACCGGCCCCCAGGAGTTCGTCAAGCCGCCACCCGGACCGGCCGGGCAGGTCGGCCCCGGGGCGGAAGCGCGGCACGCGGTGCGGCAAGACCCGCGCCAGGTCGGCCGCGTCGTTCAGGACGAAGTCGGCCGGGACCGACTTCCCGGTCGGGTCGTCGACTCGCTTCATCGACTGCCGGACACAGCCGGGGATCTGGGTGAGGTAGAGTTCGAGCACGAGCCGATCTTCGAGGGGAGCCTGGCCAGCCACCCGACGAGCCACCTCTTCGGCCGCTCGTTTGGCCTCTTCGGCTCCGGCGATTGCAACCTTCGCCAGTTCTTCCCGCAATTCCTCATTCCGCTTCCGCTCCCGGAACAACCGGTATGCATCTCCAGCCACATCAAGCAGGTAGGGTCCGCCCGGGACGAACTCGACCAGTCCGCGAACGCCTTTGTTCATCACCGCCTGAGCCACGCATTCCATGAGTCCGAACATGAACGACCCCGGACGATAAGGGGCAAAACGAAATTCACCACAGCGCCAAGAAGAACCCCGAGGGAGACGAAACGCGAAGGGCCAGAACGAGTTCCGATCGTTTTCGTGTTTGAGTGAACTCCTTCTCGGTGTTCCCTGTGCTTCAACGGTGAATTCGGTTCTCAAGACCTGCCATTCTGTTCTACCATACTGAAGGTCGGCGATCCTCTCCCGTCGATCGGTTTGACCCGGGCGAAAGAGTCTGTTAAGCTCCGCTTACTGCCGGAATGTGCTTTCCCGTCCGCCCCCCACCCGTTGCGCCACCCCTCCAAACGCGGCGGAACCCCGATCTTTAATCGGGTCAGGGATTTATGAGCTGGTCTGATATCTCTCCGCGATACAACCTGGGGATCACTGGGTACGCTGTGAGTACCGCTCTGCTCTGTCTCCCCACGCTTGTGCTCGGGGCTTTGGGCAATCGACTGGCTGCACTCCCCCTGCTCGTCGGGGCCGGAGTGCAGTGCCTTTTCGTACTCGTGTTCATTCGAGCCCACCCGGTTTGGCGACCGCCGGTGAGCGCCTCGGTCATCGTCCTGTACCTGATCGCCCTGGGATGGGCCTGGGTTCCCACCCGCGGACTGGACGACTGGGCGGTTCACTTCGGACAGGGAATTCTCCTCCTTGGTGCGGTCGGGCTGGTCGCGTTGCACGACTTGACCCGGACCGGTGCCGAGCCGCTGCGTCGGGCGAATAAGTGGTCCCGACGAATTGCCTGCCGTACGCATTGGCCGCTTCAGTTGGCCGATTGTCGAACCGTACCCGAGGTGGAAGCGCTTCGGGACGCCGTTCGAGACGAGGCCGGTCCGGCCCTGGCCCTCCTTTGCGACCCGCGGCCGGAAGTTCAGGTCGCTGCTCTGGGTTCACTGGAGTATCGCCCGGACTGGAAACCTGGAGAAGCTGAGTTGGTGCTCAAAGTGGCCCGTGGAGCGATCGAGCCAGCGGTCCGGGCCGCCGGGGCCTATGCGCTTGCCGGGGTTTGGACCGCCCACCTGATCGAGGGACTGGGCTCATTCCTGCGTGATCCCTCCCCGGAGGTCCGGCACGCAGCGGCCGAGGCCATCCTTTGGGAGGGTGATGGGCGCTGGCCCTTTGCTCGGGAGGCGGTTCGGGAGGCACTCTCCGACCCAAAACTGGCTCACGAGGGGGGGCTGTTCCTCGGAACAACCCGCCTCCCAGCGGCGGCCGTTGCCGACCTGACCACCTGGGCCGCCGAACACCCACCCCTGGCAAAGCGGGCGACCCTCACCCTGGTCGAACAGTACCATCGCGGGCTCATGGATGCGGATCGGCCAGAACTGGTGAGCGAACTCGCCGTCCTGATGCTCGCCCACGACACTCCACCGGGGCTTCGGATCGAGCTGGCTGCGCTCCTCCGGGATCAGCATCTGCTCGGCCCGGAACTGCTCGACCGGATGACGAACATGGATCAACCCGGGCCAATGCGGTTGTTCGCAGCCGAAGTGATGCTGGCGCACGATCCGAACGACCCGGACGGTGTGGACGTCCTCCGCGGTCTGGCCCGGCAGCCGAATCGTGAGATCGCGGTGCAGGTCGGGGGGATTCTCCAAAACGTCCTCGGACTGGAACTCGGACTCCCCCCCGGCGGCCAGCTCCCGAGCTCGAACAGCAAGGCGGCGGCCGATGTGGCCAGGCGAGTGCTGGCCTGGGCCAACGGGGCGACCCCCGACCAGATCCGCCCAACCCCCCCCAAGCCGCAACCGGGGCTCAAGAGCGGCAGTCGAGGCCCCTACGCCGGTCTCCAGCCAACGAACGTCTTCCCCCAGCCCGGTTCCAGCGAGCGACCCCGAGGCGCGACCGGTGCGTTTTAAGTCCTCTGGGGTCGAGATGACGGGGTAATAGGTCGGGTCTCGAAGACTCGACCCGACCTACAAGGCTGTTTTCTCTGTGACTTCTATGACTCTGTGGCTACTCCCCACGCCTAAAGGCGGGGGCTTCTAGGGATTTTCACCCATGCGACATAGTCCTGGCGGAGTTGAGATCTTCTAGCTTTCGTGTCCGTTGAGTGCGTTACTTCTGCAACGAACAAGTGGAATCTACCGACAGTTATCGGGCTGAACAAGGTGCATTGCAAAAATCGTGGGGACACGCTTCGTCTCCATTCATCCCCAGGGCTGAAGCCCGGGGCTTTCTGGAGACATTTGGTAATTCAATCGGTTTTGTGCCACCCTCTCCCACCGAGTTCAGCCATGCGATCATTCACCCCCCTCTTGGTATGCCTTCCAATCCTCAGCGCCCTCGCGGCTGACCCGCCCCCAAAGGCGGTCGTGTCTGGCGACCCGGCCCGAGTCGAGCGGATTCGCGCCGCCAAGATGCCAGCGATCACGACACCCATCTCGTTCGACACCCCGGAGGCCGATGCGATCCTCTCCGCTTTGGAGGTGTATCCTCCAGACAACCCGTGGAACCTCCTCATCACCGACTGGCCGACGCACCCGAACTCCGCCAGGATCGTTGCCTCGGTCGGAGCGAATAAACCGCTCCGGTACAACCCGGACATGGGTTTTATCCTCGTCCCTGCGGATCAGAAGCGAATCGATGTCAAGCTCGTGAGCTACCCGGACGAATCGGACAAGGGGCCGTACCCGGTGCCAGCCAGTGTGCCGATCGAGGGCTGGCCTGCCAACTACGCCCGCAACCCGAAGCTGAAGGGCACCACGCTCGATGATGTCCAGCGAGATCGGTTGAAGGAGGATGGCGACCGACATGCCATTGTGGTCGATCCGACCAACCGGATGCTCTACGAGTTCTACCAGTTGAAGAAGACCGACTCGGGATGGCAGGCCGCGTGCGCTGCGATCTTCGATCTGAAGTCGAACAAGCTCCGCCCAGACGGCTGGACCTCGACCGACGCGGCGGGGCTCCCGCTCTTCCCATCGGTGATCCGGTACGACGAGTTGAAGCGTGGAGCGGTCGAACATGCCATGCGCTTCACGGTGGTGAAAAGCCGACGGGCGTATGTGCACCCGGCGACCCACTTCGCCAGCAAACTGACCGACGAGAACCTCCCACGGATGGGCGAGCGGTTCCGGCTCCGCAAGGATGTCGATGTGTCAAAGTTCTCCCCGCAAGTCCAGGCGATCCTCAACGGGCTGAAGAAATACGGGATGTTCGTGGCCGACAACGGGCTCGACTGGGCCTTGTCCTGCGCACCGGACCCCCGAATCCCGTTACTCCATGAAGAGTTGCGGAAACTGAAGGGGTCGGATTTCGAGGTGGTCGTCCCCCCGGCCGGGTACAAGCCGCAGAGGTGAGGCAAGAGGGAGGACATCCCAGCACCGAGTGAGGAATGCGGAGCCCTCGGCCCAATCGCGGAACCCTGGGGCCACCCTCGGGAATTTCCAGACCCCTCGGATCTTGCTCGGGGTCGACGCCCCGGTCATAATTCAAGAAGGAATGCATGGGCAGAAGCGGCGGGACAAATCCGGGGGTGTCTCCCCAACTGCCCGCACCACCGGGTTCGATTGGGCCGAGATGGTGAATGCACCGGCGACTCCAGCCCCGCCTCACGGGTGTCGAGTTGGTCATGTCAACACATCACTTCACTTCCGAAGACAAGGCTTTCCTCACGGCCATCCTGAATCAACCGGCGGAGTTGACTGGGTGGCTGGCGTATGCCGACTGGCTGGACGAGCGGGGACAACCTGTTCGGGCGGAGTACCTCCGGTTGCTGGCTCGCGTCGGTCAGCTTGGCGAGTCCGGCGTTGAGCGCAAAGAGGCAGAAAGCCGACTCCGGGAGTTGCGCGCGAAGATCCACCCGGACTGGACTGCTGTCTTCGACCGTCCCATCATCGAGAACTGTAACGAGTTGTTCGCATTCCGCTGCCCCAGGCAGTGGGAGAATTTGAAGGTGACGGGCAAATCACGTGAACGGTACTGCGAGACGTGTGACAAGTCGGTGTACTACTGCTCCAGCATCGAAGTCGCCCGCGCTCACGCCCGGCACGGGCATTGTGTTGCCGTGTCGCTTGATGTCCGGCGGCGTCCAGGAGACCTGAATCTGCCAGTCAGGACAACGACTGTCGGACGGCTCATCAGTTACCCCGAAACGCCTCCTTCCCCGCCGCCCTCACCACGTCGCCGGTGGTGGAAATTCTGGTGAACCCGGCCCCGTCCCTGGGTGTCAAAACAAACTATGTCAAACACCGACTTCACTCCCGAAGACAGGGCCTTCCTCCGGCGAATCCTGGACCACCCGGAGGAGCGGATGACCTGGCTTGCCTACGCCGACTGGCTCGACGAGCGGGGATACCCACAAAGAGCGGAGTATCTCCGTCTGACGGTCGAGTGGGTCGAATTGCCCAGCGGCGACCCGGGCCGGGTTCAGCGGGACGCCGCTCTGGCTGCCTTGCAAGTCGAACTGGACCCGAACTGGGCGATGATGTTTGACACTCCACAGATCGGGAACTGTCGAGTCCGGTGGGAATTCGCGTGTCCGTTGAGATGGGAGAATCTTGCTGCGACCGACACGCCGGAAATCCGGTTCTGTCTCGCCTGCCGCCGACCGGTTTTCTACTGCCATTCGATGGGGGATGCCGAGCAGTTCGCCTCCGCTGGGGAGTGTGTCGCGATCACCTCACGGGTGTTCCCCGCGTCGGATGTGCCGTTCGCGGAACACGAGCTGATAATGGGGATGATGGAGTTTACACCCGATCCAGAGGACGAAGACCAGTCGGTCGATGAGGAGTGAGGCAGTTGGTGAGAGGAAATCTATCAGTGGGATGGGGTGCCACGGGCGGCTAGTCCGCNNTAGCTCATTTCCTGGCGTCTGCCAGAGGGGCCGATCGATCTCCGCCACCTGCCATGCGTCGCCCGTGGTGGAAGTTCTGGTAGGGCTGCAGCTCATCGCTGGAAAACACTCTTACGCGACAACACGCCAGGGAGATCTCAGTTCAAGTCCGAGAAACAAACGCGGCGGAAAATC
>PLDW01000227.1 GCA_003136315.1 Gemmataceae bacterium
GAGTTGCTGGTGGTGATCGCGATCATCGCGATTCTCATCGGTCTGCTTCTGCCCGCCGTCCAGAAGGTCCGCGAGGCCGCCGCCCGGACTTCGTGTGCCAACAACCTGCACCAGCTCGGCATCGCCACCCAGATGTTTGCCGACACCTCCAAGAGCCTCCCCCCGCTGTCCGCCAACTGCGGAGCGGGCAGCACCGCAGGCTGTTCCTCGACTTCCGGATACACCCCTCCGACCCCATTCGGTCTCCACCAGAATACCCTGTTCATGTTCCTGCTTTCATACATCGAACAGGACGCGATCTTTAACAACATCTCGCAGGTCTCGCAGACGACAGGGACAGCGGCGGCGAACTTCGGTGGCGTCAACTTTAACGTCGTGAAACCGTACAACTGCCCCTCCGATATTTCCTCCCCAGGCGGAGTGGGACTGAGCACCTACCAAAGCATGAACGGTTCGGGCGTCACGAACTACGCCGGGAATATGCTGGTGTTCGGCGACCCCGTCAACAACTCGCCGTATCCCTTCAAGAAGCGGGCGATCGACCTGGCAACCGCCAACGGGTTGTCGAATACGGTCTTCTACGCCGAGGTGATGGGGACGTGTGGATCGTCGAACCCGCCCAGCCTTTCGACTTCAGGCGGTAGCCTCTGGGCAGTCGCGGGAATCAGTACAAGCGATTTCACTTTCCGCCCTGGCTTCAATCTGAACTCGGGACGATCGGCGACCGTGACCACACCGGGCACCGGTGTGTTGTTGTCCGGCGTGATCAACCTCCCGCAGTGGAATATCCGGGCGAACTATATCTCGTCGTGCAACCCGCAACTCACCCAGGGCCTTCACACTGGCGGAATCCAGGTGGGCATGGGCGACGGCAGCGCCAGGTTCGTTTCCCAGTATGTGACTCCCTCCAGTTGGGCCACTGCGGTCAATGCCCTGAACACGGGGGTCATTGGCGACGACTTCTAAATCCCGGTCCTGTCGGGCAAGACCTGTTCGATCGATGACGCCGGTGGTATCGTTTTCACTCAGTGAACGATCCCACCGGCTTCACTGTTTCTACCCCCTGATCCGACGAGAGTGCCCACCGCCATGCTCACCCGAGTGTTCGCGACTCAGCTTCTGTTCCTGTCGTTCGCCATTGGCATAACAGGGTGTGGCCCCAAGCAACCCGACTTCCCGGAGTTGATCCCTGTGAAGGGGACGGTCAAGAAAGGGAAAGAGACAATTTCGGGGGGGACGATTCAGTTCGCGCCCGAAGGCATTCTGCCGTTCATCATCTCGTCGCCCGTCGGGACCGATGGCTCCTTCAGTCTGGTCACAAAACGTACAGGACCCGTATCTGAGGAACGGCCCGGCGCGCCCGCTGGTAAGCACTTTGTGAGCTACCTGCCAGCCCCAGGCTCGTCGGGTGGTCCGGTCATCTTTGTGGTGCCGACCATCGTGAAGGCCGGGGAAGATGTCGTCATCGATCTGACCAAGGCGGGCGATCCCAAGAAAGCCCCACCAACGTCGGGGAGCAACAAAGCGGGTGGGGCACCGGTCGTCGTCGGCGAACCACCCAAGAAGAAGTGAAGCGGGACGGCGACGCTGGTGTTGGTGCGGCTCTTCACCCGGCAATGGCCTCCGGCCAACGCAGGAGCCCATCCCCGGCTTTCTCCACGTACTTCAGGCACGCGTGGGATTCCCATGCAAGAATCCGCTGAGGCCGTCCCATTCCAACCAAGAGCCAGCATCGGTCTACTGCATGTGACCTTGCTAAAGACCCATACAGGGCAGGGGTGCCATGCTCACGGCTTTGCGTGAGCATGAGGCAACGTGCCGAATCAGGAACATCCCAAGCACCGGGATCAATTCCCGATCGATCCGGAGTTGCCCGACGCGGATCTCCGAACCATCCACCGCAACGGAGCAAATCCCGTTCTTCACTTTCGCAGACAGCTCACCCGCCACCATGCTCACGCAAAGCCGTGAGCATGGCACCCGGCACCCGGCTGACAAGATATACTGTCTTCTGATACGTCGAACACAGCGATGGAGAGTTCCGCGCACCCGGCCACTCGCCGAGCCAATCGAGCATCGGCGTCACATCTTGCGCAGCGAACCACTCCTCTTCCGTCAGGGTCATTTGTGGAGATGTCGCTTTGGCCCGCCTCGTGGGTTGGCCTTCCGCCGCACGACGACGCCCCATAATTTATCCCCATGACGACCGCGAATGCCATGATTCCGCCGCCGCCCGCCTGGTATCGCGAGCCGCTTTCCATTGGGACACTCCGACTCGCGTCCCGGTTCAACCTTGCCCCCCTCGCCGGGTACACGAACCTCCCCTACCGGCTCTCCGTCCGGGAGGTCGGCGGCGTCGGACTGTGTACCACTGATCTGGTCAACGCCCGGGCAATCCTGCTCGGCATCAAGAAGACGATGGAACTACTCGCCACCGCCCCTGGCGACCGGCCACTGGCGGTCCAGATCTTCGGAGCGAACCCGGACGAAATGGCCGGCGCTGCCCGATGGCTCGTCGAGCGGAAACTGGCCGAAAGCATCGATATCAACATGGGCTGTCCGGTCCGGAAGGTGGTCAAAACCGGGGGCGGATCGTCGCTTTTATGCGATACCACCGGCGGCACGATCAACCTTGTCCGGAAGGTGGTCGAGGCGGTCCCGGTTCCGGTGACAGTGAAGATGCGGCTCGGCTGGGATGACGAGAATCTGTCCGCCCCGTTTTTCGCCCGGGAGTTCGAGAAGGCCGGGGTGGCTGCGGTCACGGTTCATGGTCGGACCCGGGAACAGGGATTCGGTGGAGGGGTGAATCACGATGGTATCCGCCGGGTGGTCGAGGCGGTCGAGTCGATCCCGGTGTACGGCAATGGGGATGTGAGAGGGATTGCCGACGCTGCGCGGATGATCGAGGAGACGGGTTGCCACGGAATCGCGATTGGCCGCGGGGCGCTGGCGAACCCGTGGGTATTCCGGCAGCTTGCGAGCTGGGTTGCGACAGGCGACCCCGGCCCCCGTGGGACGTACCACGAACGGCTCGGGTTTATGCGACTCCACCTGCGGCGACTCGTCGAGTGGAAGGGTGACGAGAAATACGGTTGCATCCAGTTCCGGAAGGTCGCAACGTGGTACACCCGCGCGTTACGATTGCCCAAGCGAGTCCAGCAGGCGCTGGTGGTGCTCGTCAACCTCCGGCAGTTCGACGACCTGATCGCTCCGTTTGCCGACGCCGGCCCACCCCAGGAGTGGTCCGAGTGGGATACCCACTCGGCTCCCGTCGCCGTGCCGGCGGGGCCAATTTCGCACTGGTGACAAATTAGTGTTTAGTGTTTGGTGTTTGGTGTTTAGTGTTTGGTGTTTGGTGTTTGGTGTTTAGTGTTTGGTTTCGGTGTCCCAGGGTTGTGCCGAAAGCCCGGCTCCACCAATCTGCTTTTGTGGTGAATCTTCTTCCCCTCTTCTCTCGCGGTTTTCCTAAAATGCCCCACGGAGATTCCTCAAACCGAGATACCCCATGCCAACCTCCTTGCAATCCCTGGCCGCTTGCGGCACCAAGCTCTGGCTCGACTCCGTGGACCCGGTGGAGATCGCGACCAACCGGGCCAACGGTGCCACCGGGGCGACCTCGAACCCGATCATCATCTCCGACCTGATCAAGACCGGCCGGTTCGATGGCGACATCAAGGCGTTCATCGCCCAGGGGCTCGACAACGAGACCATTGCCTGGGCCATGACCGACAAGCTGGTGAAAGATGCCCAGAAGGTCTTTGAACCGGTCTGGAGGGAAACTCAGGGCGACGACGGATGGGTGAGCTTCGAGCTCGACCCCCTCCTCGAAGATGTCGTCAGCACGATGCCCACCGCCGAGCGCAGCAAACACTACATCGAACTGGGCAAAAAGTGGGCGGCCGGGCACAAGAACCGGATGATCAAGGTTCCGGCCACCCCGGGCGGGCTGGGTGCGCTGGAAGAGTTGGTCGCGGCCGGGGTGTGCGTGAATGTCACGCTCATCTTCAGCGAGCGGCAGTACAACGCCGCTCACGACGCCACCTGGGCGGGGATGCAGCGGCTGGCCGATAAATCGAAGGTCAAGACGGTGTATAGCATCTTCGTCAGTCGGCTGGATGTCTACACCGAGAAGCATGTCCCGGACCTCTCGCCCGCCGCGCAGGGGCAGGTGGGAATCGTCAACGCCAAGCACATCTGGAAGCTAAACCAGGAGTTCTGGGCGGACAAGGGACTAAAACTGAAGCAAGAGATGATTTTCGCCAGCACCGGGACGAAGAAGAAGGAAGACCCCGCGTGGAAGTACGTGGAGGCATTCGCCGGGAGCGACATCGAGACAAACCCGCCCGCGACGAACAAGGCGGTCCTGGACAGCGGTCGACAGTTCACCTCGCACGTGCATGAACTCCCCCCGGCCGATGTCCTCGCCGAGATCGCCAAGAAGGTCGATATGCACAAACTCGAAGTGACCCTGATGGAGGAGGGGCTGGCCAAGTTCGCCGACCCTCAGAAGGCCCTGCTCAAACTCATCGCCGACAAGCGGGCGGCGTTGTAGGGCGAGCGGCAGAAAGAGGATGACCACCCCTCATCCAGGAAGCTGCAGAGGCTGTCGCATCTATGGANNGCCTCTGCGGGTTCCTGGATCAGGGTGAGCCGGGCCGCCACGGAGGGCGGCCCCCAGGAATCGTTCCTATCTCAGATCCCCTCCCCTGCGACACCCGGTTTGTCAAGGAGCCAGCGAACCTCGGCAGCAAGCTGAACCGGGGTGTAGGGCTTGTGCAGGAAGGCGGTCCGCGGTGGTCGAGGGTCAGGCAGCGATCGGGCAGCCGGGTAGCCGCTGGCGAACAGCACTGGAACATCCGGGTTGATGGCCCGGATCGCATCGAACGCCTGACGGCCCGTCATGTTCGGCATGGTCGCATCCAGAACCACGAGCCCAATCCGGCCCCGTTCCCGGCGGAACAGGTCGACCGCCTCCGCTCCGTCGGCCGCCACCAGTACCTGATATCCGTGCAACTCCAGCCCGGCCCGGGCGAGGTCTCGAACCGCACGCTCATCGTCCGCGAGCAGGATCATCTCTCCGTGTCCTCGGTCGGCTGGTGGAGTCGCAATCCCGATCGGTGGGAGAGTCTCGATCACCGCGCCGACCGGCAAGTAGACATCGAAGCGACTCCCTTGTCCGGGGGTGCTTTGGCAGACGACCGAGCCACCATGCGCCAGCGCCACCCCGTAGACAGTCGCCAGGCCCAGTCCGGTCCCCTTGCCGATCTCCTTGGTGGTGAAAAACGGTTCAAAGATCTTTGCACGCACCTCATCCGTCATGCCCACACCAGTGTCGGTGACCGACAGGCGGGCGTAACCGGGTGGGCGCAGGTCCGTCCCGGGGACGGGGTCGGGCAGGTCGTCGGCGTTGGCTGTCTCGACAGTCAAGGTGCCGCCGTCGGGCATCGCGTCCCGGGCGTTCAGACACAGATTCATCAGCACCTGCTGAACCTGAACCGGGTCGGCGGCCACCGGCCGGAGGTCCGGAGCCAGGGTCAACGTGATCCTGATTCGCGGGTCGATCGATCGGCGAAGCAGGGCCAGTGACTCCCGGGCCAGGGCGTTCAGGTCGACGACAGCGGGCTGGAGCGGCTGGCGGCGGGCGAACCCGAGCATCTGCCGGGTCAGGTCGGCCGCCTGGCGCGCGGCCCGTTCCGACGCAGCTAATAACTCGTCGATTTCGGCCGGGTCAACTCCGCTGCGGACCAGTTCGAGATTCCCGAGGACGACGGTCAGAAGGTTATTGAAGTCGTGGGCCACTCCCCCAGCCAGCCGACCGACCGCTTCCAGCTTCTGCGCCTCCCGGAGTGCCTCTTCGAGTCGGTCTCGGTCGGTCACGTCCCGGGCGACGACAATGATGCCGATGATCCCCCCGTCGTCCCCCCGCAGCGGCGAAATGATGATATCAAGCAATGCCTTTCGTCCACCCGGGTAGGTCACCCAGTCCCGTGAGCGGACGGTCCGCCCCGTCTCGATCACATCTGGCTCGACTGCCCGGAGCCGGGCCGCCCAGTCGTCGGCAAAAACCTCTCGACAGGTCTTTCCCACCAGGGCGTAGACAGGCCGCCCGGCCAGCTCGCCGAACGCGGGATTCCCTCCCAGGAATCGCAGCGATCGGTCCTTGTAGCAGACCAGATCCGGGACCGACGCGAAGAGACCTTCGAGGAGAGCGTGTTGCCGCTCCAACTCCCGGGCCGCCCGGTCACGCTCGGTCACGTCTCGGTAGTTCAACACCACCGCCCGGACACTGGGGTCATCCAGACGGTTGCACCCGTTGATTTCCAGGTGCAGGAGAGCGCCATCCGCAGCCTCGGCCCGGATTCGCCACGGGACGTCCTCCCCAGGCCGGGCCAGAGTATTCGCGAATCGCTCTCGGGCCTGCCGGAGATCAGGGGTATGGAGGAAGGCGAAGATGTTCCTCCCGATCAGGTCAGTCGGGTCGTACCCAAGAACCGGTTTGGCGGTTGGACTGGCGTAGAGGATAATCGCCTTCTCGCTGAGCAGGAGGATCCCGTCCCGGCTCTTCTCGACCAGCGCCCGGAATCGTCGTTCGCTCCCCCGAAGAGATTCGACTGCCTGCCGCTCGGCGGTCACGTCGGCCACACACCCATCCATCCGGATGGGCCGACCGGATGCGTCCCGGACAATCTGGAGCCGGTCACGGACCCACCGGATCGTCCCGTCTGGAAAGAGAACCCGATACTCCTGTTCCTCGCCGGCTGCCTGTCCGATGAGGAGTGAGCGGACAGTGGCCAGGTAGGCGTCGCGGTCGGCCGGGTGGACCGCCTCGGACCAGCGCAGGGGCGAGTCGAAGAACTCGGGCTGGCGACCGGCAATCTTGGCCAACAGGGGGGAGACAAATCGGAAGTGCCACCCGAGTTGAAAGTCCGGCCCGGGGGTTCGTTCAGCACTCCAGAGTGCGGCTGGGCTGTTTGTCAGGACGGTCCGGAGTTCGGCCTCGACCCGTCGGGCCTGGGCAAGGGCGGTGCGTCTGTCGCGGTCATCCCGGACAATGATCAGCCCGAGCGGGCGGGGGGCGACGTGCAGCCTGGACACGGTCAAGTTGACCGGGATCCACCCTCCGTCTTCCTTGGTCCGCAGCAGGAACCCGTCCTGACCGTGGAACACCATCGTTTTGTGAAACGCCCCGCGGAGCCTCTGGAGCCCACCGCCCGTCGCGTCCAATCGAAACAGGTGAAGGGCCGGAAATTGGAGGATCTCGGCCCGAGAAAACCCAGTCAGCCGCAGAGCCACCGGGTTCACATCGACCAGCCGGTCGGTATCTGGATCGAGTAGAAACAGCGCGTCCCCGATCTCCTCGAACAACGCGCGGGCGAGTTCGGTCTGATCGTGGGAGGTCATGGCACACAGAGGGATAAAGAGGCTGGTGAGCGGAGGGGCCGCCCTGGGGCAGGAGGATGCTGCGGGCTTGATGTCAAGATCGAAGTTCCGGGATGAAACGGGACAACCATTCACATGGTCCGGGCACCAGTTTCAAAGCGTGTGTGCTCAACTTTCAACCCTCAACTCGATACCTTGAACCATGCCGTTGAGCGTCGGTGTTGTGGATCGTACACCACCATCTCGCGACGGGCCAGCAATCGCCGGGTAATTCTCCCCCGCAAGTTGGGGGTCCGATTCAGGAGATGCCGGCCACGGGGTGGGATCACCTGACCGGACAAGCCTGTTTTCTGTGGAGTTACCCTCGGGCAATGATGTATCATACACCTAACATAGTCGCTACACCCCAATTTCCTGCACCACTGGACTCGAAAGGGACTCTCATGTTCGACCGCGGAAACCTCTCCCGCCGCGGGTTTATGACCCGCTCGGTCGCTGCGATGACTGCTGCCGGTCTGCCCGCGTGGTACGCCGAACGCATTTTCGGGTCCGACGCCCGGGCGACAGCCGCGAATGCGCCCGTTGGAGCGAACGGTAAACTCCAGGTCGGGGTGATCGGGGTCGGCCCGGGCGACCGCCGGTCGAACGCTCTGTACGGGGCCGCCAGAAAGTTCAAGCACGTCCAGTTCACGGCTGTCTGTGATGTCGATGGCCGCCACCTCGATTACGCCGAAGCGCAATACAAGAAGGATGGCTACGAGGTCAAGGGATACAAGGACTTCCGCCAACTGATGGACAGCAAGGATGTTGATGCGGTGATCATCGCCGTCCCCGACCACTGGCACGCCCTGATCACCCTCGAAGCCCTTCGCAAGGGCAAGGACGTGTATTGCGAGAAGCCACTCACCCTCACCATTCAGGAAGCCTTGCTCGTCCAGAAGGCCGTGAAAGAGACCGGCAAGGTTCTCCAGACCGGCAGCCAACAGCGCAGCGAGATGACCCAGTTTCGACTGGCAGCCGACGTGATCCGTGCCGGACGGATTGGGAAGGTGACGAAGATCGAATGTCGCATCGGTGATAACCCCACGAGCGGATCGATCCCGGCGGTCGACCCTCCCAAGGAACTCGACTGGGACATGTGGCTGGGGCCAACCGCGAAGGTTCCCTACCGTTACAAGCCAGGGGGGCGGAACGGAATCTCGAACTGCCACTACGAGTTCCGCTGGTGGTACGAATACAGCGGCGGGAAGATGACCGACTGGGGTGCCCACCACATCGACATCGCTCAGTGGTGCCTCGGAGCCGACGGCTCTGGTCCGACCGGCGTCGAGGTGCTTGATGCCGCCAAGCCGCACACCGGAGGCGATGGTTACAACTGCCACCCGACCTTCAAGGTGCAGTATACCTACGCGGATGGGGCGAAAGTGATTGCGATGGATGCTCGCGGAACGACGGTGAAGGAGTTGTACCGGGCGGACGGGAAGCCGTTGACAAAGAAGGTCAAGAAGGAAGGGAAGACCGAGGAGGTGGCTCTTGACGGGGTCAACGGGAACGAAAACGGGGTGATGGTCTTCGGGGAGAAGGGGACAGTGTTTGTCAACCGCGGGATGGTGGTGGCGAGCGACCCGAAGATCCTGTCCGTACCACTCGGAAAGGACGACCCAAAACTCTACCCGACCCGTCCAACCGACCACATGGGAAACTTCCTCGACTGCGTGAAGAGTCGGGAAACTCCGGTCGCGGGGGTGGAGGTTGGGGGCGGATCGGTGATCGTTTGCCACGTCGGAACGATCGCCCTGCGGACAGGGTTAAAGTTGACCTGGGATCCGAAGACTCACCGGTTCACCGGGGAAAACGCTGACGAGGGGAACAAGCACATCGCCCGCCAGATGCGCGCTCCTTGGAAGCTAGAAAGCTGAGTGGCTTTCACCCTTTCATGCAGGAACCCGCAGAGGGTGTCTCATTGCAGGAGCGATCATCGGTCTAACGGGAGGGCGAGGCTCCTGCCGAGCGTGAGCTGGTGAAGCTCGGCAGGAGCCTNNCATCCGAGACGCGATTCGTGAGGCGCGGGCGTGTGCGGTCGAACTGGTCAACTACCGCAAGGACGGCACGCCCTTCTGGAACGCTCTGGACATCGCCCCGATCCGCGACAGGGGCCGGGTGACCCATTTCGTCGGCGTTCTGATGGACGTGACGGACCGGCGACGGCTGGTCAGCCAACTGACGCAGTCGCAGAAGATGGAGGCGGTGGGCCAACTCGCTGGAGGGGTGGCTCACGACTTCAACAACCTTCTCACCGTGATCAACGGCTATTCCCAGATCCTCCTCGACACCCTCCCGGATTCTGATCCGAGTCGGACAGCGGTCACGGCCGTTCTTGACGCTGGCGAGCGGGCTGTCGGCCTGACAACGCAACTCCTGGCGTTCAGTCGGCATTCGGTACTCAGGACAATGGTGTTGGATCCGAACGTGGTGGTGGCTGAGACCGGGAAGTTGCTCCGTCGATTGATTGGCGAGGATATTACGCTCACAGCCACGCTCTCTCCAGAGATTGGACGAGTGAAGGCCGACCCGGGCCAACTTGGGCAAGTCCTGATGAACCTCGCGGTCAATGCCCGGGACGCCATGCCGCAGGGCGGACGAATCACCATCGAGACCCGAACTGTCGACCTGGACGAGGGATACGCCCGGGTGCATCCAGACGTCCAGGCTGGCAAGCATGTCCTGATAGCGGTCACCGATACAGGGACAGGGATGCCGCCGGAGGTGCTTGTCCGGTTGTTCGAGCCGTTCTTCACGACCAAGGAGCCGGGCAAAGGAACCGGGCTTGGGCTAGCGACTGTGTACGGGATCGTCAAGCAATCGGGTGGGCATGTTGAGGCGTACAGTGAGGTCGGGGTCGGGAGCACCTTCAAGGTGTACCTGCCGATGGTCGAAGAGCAAGTCAAACCGAACAGTGGCTCGAATCGCGCCCAGGCTCTCGGTGGGACCGAATCTGTACTTCTTGTCGAAGATCAGGTGGATGTGCGAAGGCTCGCCCAGCGGACCCTCAGGGCGCACGGCTATTCGGTGCTGGAGGCGGCTGACGGCCAGGAGGCCCTGGGGTTGGTCGAATGGGACCGTCCTCGCGTCGACATCCTCGTCACGGACGTGGTCATGCCCGGGATGAGTGGGCCACGCCTGGCTGAAGCCCTGCGCCACCATTACCCGGGGCTCAAAGTGCTGTACGTGTCCGGATACACGGACGACGCAGTGGTTCGGCACGGGCTCCTGGCGCAGGAAGTTGCCTTCCTCCAAAAACCCTACACCCTGCTCGCCCTTGCTCATCAGGTGCGAGCTGTCCTCGACACTCCGGAGGCAGTGACTCGGGAAGTTTAGTATTCTGGCAAAAATTAGGCTGATGGTCGAACTCATACAGGAACCCGCAAAGGCTGTCTCATTCGAGGAGCAAGCGTCGGTCTAACGGGAGGGCGAGGCTCCTGCCGAGCGTGTGGGTGGTCCAGCTCGGCAGGAGCCTCGCCATCCCATATATACGTCCAATCGTCTTTCCATAGATACGACAGTCTCAACGGGTTCCTGTATCAGGGCAGTGCTTCCAAGGTGTCCTGGGTTTGTCTATCGGCTCTCCGCGATTCTTGGGGAGATCAGACCTTCGCTAAGGTAAATTGGGCAGTTTGGGATGTTATTTGCCAACCTCCTCGACGTTGTTTTATCTTCGACTGGTGAAAGAGGGCTGCTTTTTTACCAGGATCGTTTCGGAGAGACGCCATAACCGGCGGGAGTGTTTTGAAGGTTTGGACGGACGTTCTCCAATTGCCCGGGTTCGCTATTGTTCACGTTGCAAGAGGACGTCCCTGCCAAGCGGCACAGTCTTTTTTGTATCGACTGGCTGGCTCGCCTCGTTGCTTACGCGCCTCCACTCGGGCGCTGATATGGCGAAACTGACCGTCCCGATCCGGGTGTTGACGACCTTCTGGCGTCTTGCGATTGCTCTGCAAACTGTACTTCAAATGCACCAGCATCCGACGCACCGAGGTCGCACTGACATCGCCTCTCCCGGTTGCGGACGGACTGACAGGTAGTACGGCGTCTACCAAGTCGTCCACGACCAAGACAGAGAGCGGCCGGGCCGCAATCGGGGTCGACATGGGGAACCCAAGTTCAGGGAATATTGAGAGGAGGTGCGGCAATCGTACTCAACCCCTGCCGGCCCTCCAAGGCCATTGCTGAACTCTATACAGCGACCGTGAGCAACTTCACGAGCACTCCCGGGTCGGCCGGCTTGGTCAGATGGTGGTGAAACCCGGCTTCCATAGCCCGCAACCGGACCTCCTCTGTCCCATATCCGGTGATTGCTATCAATCGGGCGCTCGACCTGACCGACCGTCTCTGCAACTCTTCCGCCACCCCATACCCATCGAGACCCGGCAGGCCAATGTCGCAGATGACCACATCTGGTCGCCACTCGTCTGCCACGCGGACTCCATCCGGCCCCGTGTATGCCACCCGAACCTCGTGACCAAGAACTTCCAACAACGCCCTCAGGCTGTCTGCCGACTCCTGATTATCTTCAATGATGACGACCCGCATTCCCTTACCAACCGGCTCTGGTCGACTCCCCGAATCCATCATGGCTGGTAGTCCCACTTCCAATGGGAGACGGACAATGAACTCGGCCCCACGTCCCGGCCCATCACTCCGCGCCAGGACTTCCCCGCCGTGCAGTTCAGTCAGCCCCTTCACAAGAGCCAATCCTAATCCCAGCCCGCCACGGCTTCGGTCCAGTGGTTGTTCGCCCTGCGTGAACGGGTCAAAAAGTCGAGGAAGGAGAACCGGGTCAATGCCGATACCGGTATCGCTTACGGCCAAAACCGCCTGTGCCCGTGTCGGGTCCACCGCGACCCGGACCTGAACCCGCCCACCCGGCGCAGTGAACTTACAGGCGTTGTGTAGGAGGTTGGCAACCACCTGATTCAGTCGAGTGGCGTCCCCAGCGACCCAAACCGGGGTCTCAGGAGCCTCGCAGTCCACGGACACGGTCCGGTCGTCCCACCCAGCACCGTGGTCAGCTACGGCTGTCTGGACCAACACGCCGAAGTTCACTCGCTCCCAACTCAGCCTCATTTTTCCTTGGGTGATGCGGCTTACGTCGAGCAAATCGTCCACGAATCGGACCATGTGCCGGACCTGCCGGTTAATCATCCCGAGCGCCTTGTCACGGACATTGCTGTCAGCTCCCTTGAGCCGAAATAGTTCGAGGCCATTCATGACAGGTGCCAAGGGGTTTCGAAGTTCGTGAGCAAGCATGGATAAAAACTCGTCCCTCCGACGGACCGATTCCTGGAGTTCGGCCTCAGCTAATTGCCGCCGGTTGACTTCCCGGGAGAGTTGCGCGACCCTCTCATTCAAAGCCAAGAACTGGGCGACTGCGGCCTCTTTCGGAATAAGTCTGACGATGACCAGAGCGGCGGTCTCAGGGGAGGAGGGCCGCAGGAGTTTCCCCTCTGCCCGGCAGGGGAGAAGACTTCCGTCAGCAGCCCGAATGGTCAGACTCCCGAGAACCCGAGAGGTCGTCCTTGAACAGGCCCGAAGGTACGCGGTCTGCGCCTCCGGCGGGTTCTCGACAAATTCGGCCAGAAGCCGCCCGGTGAGCCCTTCCAGGGGAAGCCCCAATCGGTCGGCCGTAGCTGAATTTGCGGCGAGGATTGTCCCATCCGGCGTGAGCAGAAAGGTGGGGTCGGGAAATAGCTCGGTGGTGGCGATGAACAATTCGGGCGTCACGGTGGGCTTCCTAGGATTTGAAATATTCCCGACCCTTGGCCGCCACTGCATCCGGTGAGGGCTTCAGAAAGACGACCACACGGCATTCTGGGTGGCTTTCAGCAATCGTCCGTTCGAGGACGACCTTTCCGTATCCCAGGTTCTCAGCTGCGATCGTTCCGAACACGTTCGAGGTCATCATGCACAGAGCTGGCCGACCCACCACCATTTCTGCGAACGGGCAGGCCCGATTCCCGAGAACGATTCGGTCTTCGGCCTCCTCAGCGACGTAGAAATCACCTTGGATTCGCCGCTTCAGGTCGACCAATACGTCTCGAACTTGCTCGCGTGAAAGGATGGGAACGTGAAGGGCGGTCTTATAGGTGTCGTTGATTTGGTCTCCCATCCGCTGACCGACGAGGCTAATGAACCCCGCGGCTTCGTCCAGTCCGACAACGTCTTGGAGGGTTCCTGCCAGTTCTCGGAGGAGGGTACGAAGGAACAGGTCTCGTTCCAACGGGATGTTGACTTTGCGGATAGTCGGGAGGGGGATGACACTCTGCATCGGTTTTCTCGCTCAGGGTGGGTCACCCGGGACCAGAGAGTGAACCTCGGCCATCACGGAAAGTCATTGTGCAGGGCTCTTCCACCTCAGGAGGAAAGAGCCTTCGCACTCCGGAAGATCCATAGGGGTTTTGAGGCGAAAAAGAGATCCAGCAAATCAGGTGCCGGACGGAAACAGGAAGAACAATTTTCTGTTTGTATAATAATAATATTATTAAATAATTCATTCTTTTTATTATAACGATAGTTGATAGTTAATATAAATAGATGATATACGATGGACACACAAGACGCTTGGGGGTCTTTCGGCACATCAGCATTCCAGGGCAGAACCCGCTTGACCCCGCTTTTGGTTGTGATGGGTAGGAAATGCGGTTTTGAGTAAGAAACGAAGGGCTCCTCCGGACCAGCCTCGAAAGTCCGTTGGGTTCAGGATACCGGTAGCGACAGGGGTATTGTCGTGTCAGGAACCGGCCAGGCTTCTCTGCTCACAGACGCGGTCATTCGACCGTTTTCGCCGCCGGAACGTCCAGATGTTCCACAACTAGCTGTGCAACTCCTGGCCCAGACGTCGGATGAGTCCTCACATCGTCACCAGGGAAGTCGCTCACTCGACACCTCCGTCGCGTCAATGTCATTGAGAGGGACAGCTCGAACCGGATGCTCGAAAAAAAGGGGCGAGGAGTTCATGGGTAGGCTAATTATCGGCCCTCTCCATCAACCACCGGGCCGTCTTCAGAACGACGAACTCTTCGCCGCCCTCGACGTGATCAAGGGGAATACCTGGCTGTGAGAGGGATACGTGACAGGCCTCAAAGCGGCGCTCGTGGCGAGGGGCTGGCCGACGCACCAGCTTATCGACGAGTTCGCTCCGCAACGATTGTACTACTGGATTAAGGCTATATTGTTAGATTATCGTTCGGCGCAGCGGCCCTCGGCTATGCCGTGGGCCAGTTCATCGCGCCAGGTCGGTTGGTCCGGGCTGCTACGCCGGGTTCACGATTTGTTGGGCAAATGACCCCCGCCCAACAAATCAGTCCGGTTATGGTTCGGCGAGGTCGTATTCTTACACCAGGGCAATGATCAGAAATGACGCAACCCCTGGTTTTGCCAGGGGTTGTTTGAGTTACCCGGCCTGGATTCGAACCAGGACGAAGAGAACCAAAATCCGAAGACACCGCACCGCAACCCTAATTCAGATAACACGTTACGCCATCCGACTAGCCCCGGGCGTAGTGCCGGGCGTAGTGACGAGAAAAGCGAAGGGGGTATCACCGACCCCGACCTCGCTCGGGTGGTCGAAGCGTGGGCGACCCTCCCCGAACCGCTTCGGCGGGCCGTGCTGGCGCTCATCGGCACGAACGGATAGGGACTGGTGACAGTTGGGTGCGGGGGGATCATCGACCCATCGCCGCCATCACCCCGCCGAGTTCCCTTCCAATCGATCATCTCTCCCGCCACAACGTACTATTCGGGCCGCTGTCGGTACGAAAGCGGAGAACCTCACACCGCCCTGGGATACCCTCTATTCGGCGATTGCCCATCGGCGATGTCTATCGAAAGGTTGATCGGCAGTACGGGAGAGGTGGACTACCCATATACTGACCGCTCGACTTTCACCACCCGGAGGCCCTCCAATGCGACTCGCCACAATCACCGCCCTCTTGTTCGCCGCCCCCCCCCTGTTCGGCATGGCAGTGTCAGACCCTGCCAAAACCCGGCAGGATGCCGCCGAGAACTCCCCCCGTGGCGAGATGGAGGTTAACCACGGACGTGGGAAGGCCATGCTGGAGACCCGGGAAGAACAGCGGGTGTTCCCAATCAGGTACGGCCTGGCCGAAGCTTATGTCCTGGCAGACCCCGACAAGCCTGACCAAAAGGAACAGCAGGCCGCTGCACTCCGAAAGGAGATTGCAGACCTCAAGTTAATACTTGCGGAAAAAGAACTGCAACTTACTTCGCTAGAACCAACCAATGAACTTCCATATCTTGATGTTTATGATCTCAAGAGAAATACAGCGGGTTGCTTCTTCCAGGATCAGGCAGTTGCCCCATTAATTGTTAAACAAGTGCTAGATAAAAATCGTATGGTGGTGTCTGTTGGATTGACTCAACGACAGGATATTTTAATTGTTGGAATGCCCACTGTTGACATTGCTGATGGAAAGGTCTTCAATGATGGCAATCTCAACTTTCGTGCAATCGGGACTGAGAAAATTGGAGGTCGCACATTATGGGTCGTGGAACCCTATACCATGAAAAAAACCATAAAGAAAAAATAAGCTCTCGACTCTTGCTTTGCTCAGCCAAATGACCAATTTCTCGCTTGGCGGACAGTTCGATCTGATATATCGGCAGGCAATATTCAAATCGTCACCGCGAAAATTATTTTAGTATACACGATCAATCGATGGATTTTTACAGCATGTTCAGGATTCGCATTCATGGTATGGCCCTGACTCGGGTCCGAATTAGCCTCCTTGGATTGTGTACGGCCGACCACTGGCGCAAAATAAGGGGAACCGACCGGGAAGCGGGTGGATTGGCCAATCCACCCGTACACGCGACCGGCTGACCCCGAAGCACCTATCGGGGTCGGCCGGTCGGCCCGGCGGTATAGGTGCAACCCCCCATGTCCAACCCTTGGAACCCCCGCGTTGCCGCCGTTCACCGTTTGGTTGAGTTCATGGATGTAATGGCGTATGCGTTCAACCGATTTCGGCTGGATTCATTTCAACTGCCACAAACTTTAGGACATAAGAGACGAAACGAGGAAAAGATTTTGTTGAGTGAATTGAATGCCATTCGGAACGCAATATTTCCACTCGATTGTGAGCCACCCGCTCTATACGCCCGGCGTCTCGGAGATGAGGCGATTGCGGAACTCGTTCGTGTTGGAGTCTCCGACTCGTCAGCTATCGAAGCTGTGGACAACGCCGTTGAGTGGCTTGGGCAAATCGGGACGCGGGGGGAGATTGGCCAAGTAGCTCCCCTGAACTACGGCAATATCTTCGACTCAGTGACTGGTGAGATCGGTCCAACAAAAGAAGAATTACGATTTGACCGAGAACACCAGTTTTTAAAAAAATATTATTATTACAGAAGCAAGATTCTTTCGATCATGTCCAGAAGTGGTCAAACAGCACCGCCGGAGATTTACCGCCGTAGCTTTCAGGTGATCATATCCCCGGGTAATCAGGACAGTTTAAATCTCTCTCAGAATCAGTTGATTGAGATGGTGCGGGATGCGATGCCAACACTTGGGGGACATGAAGGGGGGCCGACGACAGGGACTCCGAAGGATCACCCACCTATCCAAGAACAGGCGGAAGCCGCGGGCGAACGGCAGCAATCGCCGAGTCTTCCACGCTCCCCGTCTAGACCTGCTGGGGTAGCGCCCGGGAGTGGGGAGAGTGACATCCCGCCTGCGATGGCCAATCGGTCGGATGGGAGTTCACAACCGCTTACCCTGCCCTCTGGGACAGGAACAAGCGAAGTGGGGACTCTGCCCCCGAACAACGGACCTGATGGAGCGTTCGACGCCGACGGATTCAGCGCGCCAGAAAGTGAGATTCTCCCATGCCTGCTTTCCGCTTCTGACATCGCCAGACGTATCAATCGAAAGTCGAAATCCGTTAGTTCATTCCTCACCCGGTATGCGTCAAAGAACCCGGACTGCCGAACAGCAACCGAAGCGCCACGGACGAATGAGCCGACATACCTCTATCGCACGGCTGACGTTTGGCCGGCGCTCGAAAAGTGGATGAGGAAATCCCCGGCATTGTGAAGCACGGCTGAAGCACGGCGGGGATTTCCTCATCATTTCTTCCTTGAAATCGAACCACTTTCCGTGCTTCACTTGAAGCACGATTGCAGAAGCACAACACGTCTCAACTCATGCTGCGTACAGTCGTGGCATGGACAACACACCTACTATCACGCTCCGACTGGACGAGCTTCCGCTATGGCGTTTGCTCGTTGCTCTTGATGATGCCGAGCGCGTGGCCGGTCCGGACTCCCCGACCGCCCGCGCTCTGGCTCGTGCCATCCAACGCCGTCTCCGATCACTCCCAACGGCTGACGTGAGGGAACAACCGAAGGGGGGCGGCCGTGGCTGACGTACTCCCCCTTCCGCCTCTCGCCGATCCCGCAGCACGCAAACGCCGCCGGCCGTTGTCGCCCCTCGTTGTCGATGCCCGTCGTCTGGCGAAGCTGCTGTCCGCTGGCATCCGCACCGTGCGGACATGGGACGCCGCCGGCAAGTTGCCCGCGCCAATTCGTATATCAGGACGAGTGTTATGGCGGGTAGATGAAATCCGCGCCTGGCTCGCCGCTGGCGCTCCCGACCGTGCAACGTGGGAAGCCCGGAAGTTGGCCCGACGAACGTGACGTGCCTTTGCCTCTCAGTTCATCCATCAGACGCAGACGGGCCGGGTGCCCTGCCAAGAACGCCCCGACCCGTCGCATCGAGAGTAACTATGATCAATGTACCAAACGATCGGCCCGACCGGGAGGCCGAAAATGTCTGAACGCCCAATTGCTGCCCGCGCATCGGCCCTCCGTCCCTGCCCCGTGTGCGGAAGAACGTCAAGCTGTTCGGTCACGGATGACGGCTTGCACTTTTGCATGAGCAATAGCGCTGGCGCGGAGTGGAAGCGGATCGGCGATATGGACAAACAAGGTTTCTATCATTATCGCAAAGCGGATAACGGACGCGAGAAGGAAGCCAAAAAGTTCGTCAAGAACTTAACTTCGGAGAGGCGAGAGGAACTCGCCAATGCGTTGATGCTTCCGGTCGCCTCACTGGACGCGCTGCCCGATCTCGGGTTCAACCTCGCTGAGGGATGTTGGACGTTCCCGGAGGTAGACGGGGCGGGCCGCGTGATCGGTTTAATGCGGCGGTATGCGGACGGGAGGAAACTATCTGCCCCCGGTTGGAAACGCGGTCTGACAGTCCCCGCGATCTTGCCCTCTGGTCCGCTCCACATCGTGGAAGGTGCTACCGATGTTCTCGCCTTCACCCTCTGCGGTTTGGCCGCGATCGGCCGTCCTGGGGCGCGGGCTGGCCTGGATTTGCTGGTCGAGTTCATCAGCCGATGCCCGGAGCGGAAAATCATACTCTGTGGCGAGAACGACCAACGCCCGAACAAGAAAGATCCGACGGTAATCGACTGGCCGGGTAAAGATGGTGTTGACCAGTTAGGGCCGCAACTCGCCAACGCGCTCGGGCGGTCTGTCTGGACAGTCTTCCCGCCCGCAGGTGTCAAAGATTTCCGGGCATGGGTTGTAGCCCTTGTTGCGGGAACCCCTCGCATCGGGGGGCCGGGATAATGAACGATCACTGGCAAGCAATCAGTGCCACAATCCGGGCGCACATTGAGCAATCGTCAATTGAGATTCCGCCAGCATCGAACCTGCTTACGGCATCAAGCGTAACTGATCTAAAACCGCTGATTGTAATCGGAACTGACGAACATCGCGTCAACGATGAGGCGTCCGTAGCACTGGCGGCCGAACCCGACGTCTACCAGCGGGCTGGGATGCTGGTTCAAGTGGTCGATGCCCCAGCCCAACCGGACCCGGCCGCCGCAGTCCGCCGACCCGAAGGGTTGCCGGTCGTTCGCGACTTCTCCCCGCCAATCCTTCGGGAACGGTTGACCCGCTGCGCTCGGTGGGTGCGGATGACATCGAGCGAAGACGGCCCGGAAGAGAAACCGGCCCATCCGCCCGTGTGGAGTGTTCAAGCTGTCCATGCTCGCGGAAACTGGCCCGCTGTCCGCCGGTTGGACGCGGTGGTGACTCATCCGGTTTTGCTCCCGAACGGGTCGATTCTGACCGCCACGGGATACGATCCGCAGTCTGGGCTGCTTTTGTCTACCCCTCCAAACCTCACAATATCGATCCCATCCTCTCCGACCCGGGGAGATGTGGCCGGGGCGGTTGCCGAGTTGCATGACGTTGTGAGCGAATTCCCGTTTGAGAAAGATGAACATTTGAGCGCATGGGTGGCTGGACTCCTCACCCCGCTGGCGTGGTTCGCATTCGAGGGACCGGCCCCACTCTTCCTGATCGACAAGAACGTCCGGGGGGCCGGGGCCGGGTTGCTCGCCGACGTGATTGCCCTGACGATTACCGGCCGCCGCTTCCCCGTGATGACCTACACCCCCGACCGGGAAGAACTCCGGAAGAAGATCACCAGTCTGGCGGCCGAAGGGGAACGGCTTGTCTTGCTCGATAACCTCTCTGGGGCGGTCGGGAACGATGTTCTTGATGCAGCGTTGACAAGCGATCGATGGAAAGATCGTCTTCTCGGAGGTAATCGTGTGTACGATGGACCATTACATGTTTGCTGGTATGGGACAGGGAACAACGTCCAGTTGCAGGCAGATACCGCCCGGCGGGTGTGCCATATCCGGATGGAATCGAAGGAAGAGCGCCCGGAACTCCGGACCGGGTTCAAGTGCCCCGACCTCCGGGGGTGGGTCCGTGCGAATCGGGGTCGGATGCTATCCGCCGCACTAACAATCTTGCGGGGGTGGTTCGTGGCGGGAAAACCTACTCACAGTCTCCCCCCGTGGGGGTCATTCGAGGGTTGGTCCGGAGTGGTCCGTGAAGCGGTGGTGTTTGCTCGTTTGCCGGACCCAGGGGAAACTCGGTTGGCACTTCAGACGGGTGCTGATCGGGACGCCTGCGCGATGGAATCCATACTGAACGCCCTCGAAAACCTGGACCCAAGCCAACGGGGAGTGACAACAGCCGAGATTATCGACCGGTTGAAGAAACAACAGCTAGATCCCGTGGACCCTGCCCCAAAGTGGTATCCCGACCTCCGGACCGGAGTCGAGGACTTGTGCGGGAAGCTCGATGGACGGGCGCTTGGGGGTCGGTTTCGCCAATTCCAAGGCAGAAACTTTGGGGGTCGGATGCTGTGCAAGGCCGGACAGGATCGGACGAACGTGAACCGGTGGGCAGTGTTCACGGTCGAGAATTCTGGCCGGGCGAAAACTGCCCCTGCATCTCCTGCATCTCCTGCATCCGTGTCCCGGACCGCAGGAGATGCAGGAGATGCAGGAGATAATCCAGCCCGGTCCGAATTCGAGGACATGTTGTCGTGAGATCACTGAACGTCTGGGGAACCAAATCCAACCCCAACCCGGGCGGGTTAAAGCCCGGAGAACATCACGAGAGGGAAACGACCGTGAGCAAGCCAATTGACCCACTGACCGCCGAAACGACCGACCAGGCGGGTATTATTCGCCAGCAATTGACCCGGCTACTGGCCATTTTGCCCAATGCCAAGCCGTCGCTACGGGTGACCACGGCCGCACAACTCCAGAAACTCGCAACCGGCATCACCCGGTTGGCTGACAAGGTGAGCAAGACGAAGTGATTACCCCGGAAACGACTCCGCTCGCCCCGTGGGCGGCCGATCTTACCCCCAAAGGACTTCAAGTCACCTCAAAACTCGACCCGCGAGCGGGGCGATAATGCGTCAGAGGGTCGAGAGGGGGTATGGGGGTCAAAAGTGTGGGGGTCAAGCGCGCCAGACCGTTGGGTAACCGCCACACATTTTTTCGCCAAAATTCTAGAATTGGAGTGACAATGGAACGACCAAGAAATACTCTTGATAGTCTACCGGAACCATCGGCTGACAACCTGCCTGTTAAGCCAGAATCACTATCACCGGTTGCGTCCGAGTTCTGGGATCTGGTCACCAGGACGATGAGAGAGCGACTTCGGCCGAGTGATGGACCCGCCCTGGAAATCCTCGCAAACACACACGCATTATGGGTTGAATTAGATAATCAATGGTGGACAGCTATTCCGATAGACAGACTCAGAATCACGTCTCAACTCTCCGCAGTAGCGTCGAACTTCATCCGTCTGGCCAAAGAATTCCACCTCACCCCGGCGAGCAGGGCGAAGATGAAGCCGCTCCCGTCGGAGGGACCGCCCAGAGTGAGGACAAGACCGCTAACTAAACTCGACTTGGCTGGACCGCCGGACGCCCACTGAGCAACCGATGCTCGCCGCGAAGACCCCGCCGAGAAAGACCACCGGGACGAGGCCCGGCCGGTGAAAGTCCGCCCGCTCCGACCTGTCGCCCGGAATAGTGGCCGGGTATACTTCCATCGCCTTTGGCCGTGTCCGCTCACCCCGACCTGGAAAGCGGGGTGGGCGGGCCGGCTCTTTCCAGAAAGGCCCCCTGTCATGCCAAAGCCATACAAATTGTCCAGTACGCGCCCGCTTCCCCCAAACGCCGAAATCCTGGAACACGACGGCAAGGCTCACGTTCGACTGAAGGAACGCGGGAAACCGATCCTATTCCCACTGACGAAGGATGGCCGGAACTATCTTCGCCCCTCGAAGCGATGGTACTTCGACATCCGCGACGCAACCGGCACTGTGCATCGGGTGAAGGGGTTCGCCGACTTGAAGGCAACCGAACAACTCGCCGCCGAGACGGAACGCAAGGCAGCGCGGGTACGCAGCGGGTATTCCGATCCTGCCGAAGAACACGTCCGCCGCCCGCTGACTGACCACTTGAAGGATTACGCCGCTGCCCTCGAAGCAAAGGGGAACGTCGCCGCTCACAACCGGGCGACGATCGCGAAAATTTCCGCCGTGCTTTCTGGGTGTGGATTCGTGTTCATGGCGGACGTGGACTCCGGTAAGGTGTCTGCCTGGCTTGCCGATCTGCGCCGGACAGGGCGCATCGCCGAAATACCGCCCGGAGACGTGTTCGCATCGTCGCAGGTGGCAAAGTTGCTTGGCATCGGTATCGACGCGATTCGCCGGTATGTGGCCCGGCATCGGTTACCCACCGTGGGGCGCGGATCGGCACGACGTCTACCGCGAACGACGGTGCAGACGATTGCTGAATGGGCCGCGAAGGGTAACGGCCCGACCACTATGAACCGCTACATCACGGCCGTTCGTGGGTTTTTCCGCTGGCTCGTGAAGGTGAAGCGGATCGGCTCGAACCCGCTCGAATCGATGTCCCTGGTGAGTGAGAAGGTGGACGTTCGGCGGGCGCGTCGGGAACTGACCGCCGACGAACTCCGGGCGCTCCTGTCTGGCACGAGGGCCAGCAAACGCACGTTCCGGGAGTTGACGGGCGAAGATCGGTTCTTTCTGTACCTCGTGGCCGCCGGGACCGGGTTCCGGTCGAATGCTCTGGCTCACCTGACCCCGGTTGACTTCGCCCTGGATGTGGACTCGCCGACGGTGACACTGGCCGCCCGGTTCAACAAGTCACGGAAGACGAAAGTACAACCCCTTCCCGCTGACGTGGCCGCCGAACTCCGCGACTACCTCACCGGGAAGCCCTCGAACTCGCCCGTTTGGGGTGGGACGTGGGCGAGCGGTTGCACGGGGGCGGAAATGCTCCGCCGCGACCTCGAAGCCGTTGGCATCCCCTACGCCGTCGAAGGCCCGGACGGTCCGGAATACGCCGATTTCCACTCACTCCGACATACCTACCTGACCATGCTGGGCCGCCACGGGGTGGACCTGCGGACAGCGCAGGAACTCGCCGGGCACTCAACGCCGCTCCTCACTGCCCGCTACTCCCACCGTCGCCTACACGATCTCGCCGGGGCGGTGGACAAGCTGCCGAATCTCGTGCCCCCCAGCCCGGACGTGAACAGGGAGGAAATCCCCCTCCGCCTCACCGGTACCGACTCCGGCGCGGCCATCAAACCGGACAACGGTGTCCGTTTGGGCGTAGTGCCGGGCGTAGTGACAGGAGACACGGAACGGCATCAATCTGCACTAAAGTACACTTTCGGCATCGTTGGCGGAACATCGGACCTTTCGACGCAACCCCTTGAAATGACAGGGGCCGGCGCTTCTCAGCACCGGCCCGCATCACTTCGCACTCAGTTACCCGGCCTGGATTCGAACCAGGACGAAGAGAACCAAAATCTCTTGTGCTACCGTTACACTACCGGGTAATTATCAGAGCTTTCGGCGTAACTCTCTGGGTTTTGCCGACTTCCATTTCTCCGCGAGAACGCATCATTAGGCCGGTTAGGCAGGTTGAGATTTACCTGGGCACTTTTAAGTTTATTACAGGTTTACTGCCCGATTGCCTGTTGCAGTGCCTACTGTGTAGGTAAGGAGGATTATATCGAGCGGCTGGCGGCTGTCGATACCTGGAGGCGCGGGTAGAGCTGCGAACTGGCAGGCAACGGCGCCAAGCGCACGCCCCAGTTCGTTCTTCATGAACCGGTCGAGCGCGGGGCGGTCATAGTCGCTACGGATGAGTTCGTCGAACCGCTCAGCGAAGCCGCAGTGGCGCGTCACGGATTCACATTTCCCTTGGGCGAGCGGCAGATGGAGGAATACCACCCGTCAGGGACAGCTGGGCCGCCACGGAGTGTGACTGGCCACCGCGTTTGTCGCAGGACGGCTTGCTGTCCATGACCGTGGGAGATTTCCTTCTGCCGGTCGCCTTACGCCCTTATCCCTTGGCCACCTTGACCCACTGGTGACTCTTGGCCGAGTCCAGGATCGCATCCAACACGGCCTGAGTTTCCAGGGCATCGCGGAATGTTGGGCTGGCCGGGGTGCCAGACTCCAGCCCGGCGATGAAGTCGGCTACCTGATGAGTGAAGCTGGCATCGTACCCGATGGCCAGACCGGGTACCCACCACTTGTCCATGTACGGGTGCTCGCCGCCGTTGTCGGTCACGTGAATCGACTTCCAGCCGCGGATCTTGCCCTCGTCCTTGTAATCGAACATCTGGAGCCGGTGCAAATCGTGCAGATCCCACGCCAGCGAGGCTTTCTCCCCGTTGATCTCCAGGGTGTAGAGGGCCTTGTGGCCGCGGGCGTAGCGGGTGCTCTCGAAGTTCGCCAGCGACCCGTTCGCGAATTTCCCCATGAAGATGCAGGCGTCGTCGATCCCGACCGGCTCGACCTTTCCGGTCAGGGTGTGCTTCCGCTCCTTCACGAACGTCTCGGTCAAGGCGGAGATGCTCTCTATCGGCCCGTTGAGCCAGACCGCGGTGTCGATGCAGTGGGCGAGCAGGTCGCCGGATACCCCGCTCCCGGCAGCGGCCACATCCAGTCGCCAGAGCCCCTGCCCGCCTTGCGGGAGGTCGGCGTTGATGGTCCAGTCCTGGAGGAACTTGGCCCGATAGTGGAAGATCTTCCCGAGCCGGCCCTCATCAATCAGTTTCTTGGCCAGGCTGACGGCCGGAACCCGGCGGTAGTTGTACCACACCATGTTCGCGACCTTGGCCGCCTCGACCGCAGCGACCATCTCCCGGCCCTCGGCCGTATTCATGGCCAGCGGTTTCTCGCACAGGATCATCTTCCCGTTGGCAGCGGCCGCAAGGGCGATCTCCTTGTGGAGGTTGTTCGGGGTGCAAATGTCGACGACATCGATATCTTTCCGCTCAACCAGTTTTCGCCAGTCGGTCTCGACCGACTCGTACCCCCAGTTGCTCGCAAACGCCTGGATCTGGTCGGCGTTACGAGCGCACGCGGCCTTGAGGATGACCCGGTGCTTGGAGGGGAAGAACTGGCCGACTTGTTTGTACGCATTCGAGTGGGCGCGGCCCATGAAGCCGTACCCGATCATGCCGACGCGGAGTTCACGCTGGGACACGGGAGAGCCTTTCCGCCAAAGGGACTGGGATGGAATCGGGATTGATGGCAACGATACCAGCCGGACCGGTGAACGGCTATCGGCAACTCGCCAACTCACCAACAGAGATCTTCAACCCGCGAGTCACACGGCCCAGAATGAAGCTGCACTGACCCCCTGGCGGAACCGGGGAAAGTAACCGATGAGCCAGGAGGGGCCATGAACGAGGAACCGCCACAACCACCCCGCGCGTCCCGCCTGCGGGCGATGGGTCGGGCGTTGGGGAGCCGGAACTACCGGCTTTTCTTCGCTGGCCAGGGGGTGTCGCTCGTCGGCACCTGGATGACCCGCCTGGCAACCGGCTGGCTGGTATTCCGGCTGGGCGGACCGGACGCTGCGTGGCTACTCGGGGTGGTCAGCTTCGCCGGACTGATTCCGACATTACTGCTTGGACCGATCGCCGGAGTGCTGGTCGATCGCTGGGACCGACACCGGGTGCTGGTCGTGACCCAGATCCTGTCCCTCCTGCAATCGGTCGCCCTGGCGTGGGTCGCGTTCGCTGCGGAACGGGGGACGGGAACCGGGACCGTCTGGCTGATCGCCGGGCTGAGCATGCTCCAGGGAATCGTCAATGCATTCGACATGCCCGCCCGGCAGTCGCTGCTCGTGGAAATGGTGATCCGGCGGGACGATTTGCCCAATGCCATTGCCCTGAACTCATCCCTGGTGAATGGCTCCCGGCTGATCGGTCCGGCTCTCGCCGGGGCAGTGATCGCAGCCGCCGGAGAGGCGTGGTGCTTCGTGATCGATGCGGTCAGCTACCTGGCGGTGGTCGCGGCCCTGCTGGCCATGCGGTTGCCGAGAAAGGAGCGACGGCTAGCCACCGCTTCGATCGGCCGGAACCTCGTGGAGGGGGTGCGGTACGCATTCGGGTTCCCACCGATCCGCGCCCTCTTGCTGCTCCTGGCTCTGGTCAGTTTCGCCACGATGCCCCAGATGGTGCTCCTGCCGGTGTTCACAGCCGACGTGCTCGGCGGCGGACCGTACACGCTGGGGCTGTTATCCGCAGCGTCCGGGCTGGGGGCGTTCGCCGGTGCGTTGTACTTGGCGTCCCGATCGTCGGTCCTCGGCCTTGGCCGGGTCATCGTCGTGGCAACGGTCGTTCTGGGATTCGGTCTGGCCGGGTTCTCGCAATCCCGGAGCATCTGGCTCTCGGCAGGGCTGCTGGTGCTGACCGGTTGTGGGATGATGATCCAGATGGCGTCCGCGAACACACTCATTCAGACGATGGTCGACGAGGACAAGCGAGGCCGGGTGATGGGGTTCTTCGGGATGGCGTTCCAGGGGGCCGCCCCGTTCGGCAGCCTTCTGGCCGGCTGGCTGGCGGTTCCATTTGGCCCGGCGGTGGTGGTTCTCGGCTCCGGCGTCCTGGTGCTGCTCGGGGGACTGACGTTCGCCACGCAACTGCCCCGCTTGCGACGGCACGCCCGTCCGGTGTTTGCCCGGCTCGGCATCCTGCCTGCCGCAGCCGCTGGGCTGAACGCAGCGACCGAGTTGCCCCCAGCCGGGCAAGGCTGAGGGCAGCCGCATCTGTAGCATGACAAGCGGAATGGCTGGGGCTGTCGTCCACGCCCGTGAGGCGTTGGGTTGGTGGAAATCTACCTGTGGCGGATGGCTTTTTTCACCTCCCCCTTGTGGGGGCTCGCCGCGGAGCAGGCAGGTGGGGGGTGAAGCTGAAAGAGTCAATAAGGCTTACCCCCCACCCGGCCCGCAGAGCCGGGCCGACCTCCTCCACAAGGGGGAGGTAAGAGGGCGCAGTTGATCATTTGTAGAGTTTAGACAAGAGTATAGGCGATATTCTATTACGGACGAGCCTCTCACCTCCCCCCTTGTGGGGGAGGTCGCCGCGAAGCAGGCGGGTGGGGGGTCGAGCTTCCCGAGTCGTCCAGGCTCACCCCTACCCGGCGAGCAAAACCTCACCGGCCTACCCTCAGCCCACAAGGGGGAAGGCGAAAAACCCTCACCCCTGATGACACAAATCGGGGGAATCATTCTCCTGCCGATCACACAACAGAGTGATGCCATGAAATCGAGCGTGGATGAGATCCGGCAGCGGTTCGACACCGATGTGGAGCGTTTCAGCAACCTCCAGACCGGGCAGACAGCAACCGTTGATGCCCCGCTGGCGATGTCGCTGGTCGCGGAAGCAGCGGCGACGGTAACACCCCACGCCCGCCACGTACTGGACATCGGTTGCGGGGCCGGGAACTACACGCTGAAGCTCCTCGAACATCGGCCAGGACTGGATGCGACCTTGCTCGACCTGAGTCGACCAATGCTCGACCGGGCAGCCGAACGGGTCGGAGCAGCAACCCCCGGCAAGGTGGTGACTCTTCAGGCTGACGTCCGCGACGCAGCGTTCCCGGATGGGACATTCGACATCGTCCTGGCCTCCGCGGTGTTGCATCACCTCCGCACCGACAGCGAGTGGGAGGCGGTGTTCGGGGCAGTGTTCCGGTGGCTACGGCCAGGTGGCTCGTTCTGGGTGTTCGACCTTGTCGAGAGCCCGCTCCCGGCGGTCCAGTCCCTCCTGTGGCGGAGATACGGTGAGTACCTCGCTGGTTTGAAGGACTCGCAATACCGGGACGAAGTGTTCGCCTACATCAAGCGAGAGGATACGCCGCGGCCTCTCGGCTACCAGTTGGAATTGCTGGGTCGGGTCGGGTTCCGGAACGCCGAGGTGCTGCACAAGCACCTGTGTTTCGCGGCCTTCGGGGCCGTGAAGGGGTGAACCCGCGGGGGCTGATACAGAACCCGCTGAGGCTGTCACATTCCAGGAGCAAGCATCGGTCNNGCAGGAGCCTCGCCCTCCCATTTATACGTCCAATCATTTTTCCGTAGATGCGACAACCTCAGCGGGTTCCTGTATGAGGCGAGTGGTAGGGTTTGTTCTTCCCCTTCGACTGTGCCCTGCGATGCAATTCCGCAGAGGAAAGGCAAGCAAATGACGTGAATGTGAATAGACTGCCAGAGCGACCACGTGGCACGGGTGACATTCCCGACGTGAATCTCGTTTTGGGTGAGAAACGACAATGCCCGATCCCATCTCGACAGCAGTCGCCGCCTTTCTTGGTGAGAAGGCTCTCGATGTGATCGGGGCCGCTGTCAAGGATCACGTCAAAGACCACCTGAAACACCTCCTGTCCGCTGCTGAAAAGAAACTGCTGGGCAAAAAGGAAGAGGACGCCCTCGCACTCGCTTATGAAAGCGTCCTGACTCACGCCTACACCCGGACGTTCGATGCGTTGGGCTGGGTTCTCGAAGGGACCGGAGTCACATTCCCGGAATTCCTTGGGTATCAGATCTCGATCGAGAACTTCCTGAAAAACAAAGACGTGGCCAGTCATCTGTTGGAAACTGTACGAGATCTCAGCAACAGCCGCTTGCCCGATCCGCAGGTGCTCGACACCCACTGGAAGTGCAATGGCGGTCGCTCTTTGCCCTTCCCCGGCGTCTGGAATATGGTCGCGGCCAATTTCCGCAAAAACGCCAGGGAAAAGGTCTTCGTCACTCCGGCGATGCGCGAGATCCTGAACGCACAGAACATCGATCAGCTCGTGCAGTTGCAGCAGAAGTTGCTGGGTGTCCAGATCATCGTGCGGCACGAGCAGTACGTCAGCCGGATGCTCAAGAAATATGCTCCGGTTGAACTGGCCAACCTCGCGCCGTCGTATGCCGAGAGTCCGGGCGTGCTGGTCGTCACGGACATTTTCGAGCCACAGCACGTGCGCGAAAACCCGCCGCCCGTCGACATCACCAAGGACGAATTCGAAAAACTCGTGCGCGAAGGAAAGCTCGACCGCAACGACAAGGACGCTGTGATCGCCCAGTTGGAAGAAGACGGAGGCGTGGACGCCACCCAGCGGTTCCGGTTTCAGCGGGCGTCTTACGCCGAACAGCCGGTCCGGCCTGTGCTGGATGTCGTCCGGATTCCGCCCGGCGCATCCAGCAGCCTGGCGCAGCGTAATCGGCTGCTGGTCATCACCGGCGAACCCGGTTCGGGCAAGTCCACTCTGCTGCGTTATCTTCTGCTGGGCGTCCTCAATCCCCCTCGCGATCCCAGGGATCGCTCTCGACCGCTGGCGTGGACCGAAGGCTTCACCGGCGAGCACGAGCATTTTCCCCTGCTGATCGAACTGCGAGACTACTACTTCACCTGCCAGGCCGAGAAAGCGGTCAACTCGTTTCTCGATTACGTTCAGTACCTGGGCGAAACGCAGGGTTACGGCATTGATGCCGAGTGGCTCGACAAGCGACTGCGGGACGGGCCTTCACTGGTGCTGTTCGACGGGCTGGATGAGATCTTCGATGCCGGAGACCGCGACAAGATCATGCAGCAGATTGTGGGCTTCGCGGAAACGTACTCGCAGGCACGGGTGATCGTGACCTCGCGTCCGCATGGGTATCACGAGAGCATCCTGCGTCCGGCTGGCTTCGCCCATTACCGCTTGCAGGACCTCGACCGGAATCAGATGGCGACCTTCACACGGGCCTGGTTTGGGCGTGTCTTCCCGGACTCAACGCAGGACGCGGGGCAGCGGATCGCCCGTGTGCTGGACAGCATCGACCGTTCCGCGTCGGTCCGCTGGCTGGCCGGCAATCCGCTTCTGCTGACAATCATGTGCCTGATTGCCCGCGATAAAGAGTTGCCACGCGAACGGGCCAGGTTTTACGAAGAGTGCCTCGACGTGCTAGCCCACAAGTGGGACATCAACCGCCATTTGCAGGACGAACGGCTCGCGTTTCTTGACGTGGATGACAAAAAGGATCTGCTTCGTCGGATCGCCTTCCACATGCAGTCCAGCACCGCCGGTCTGCGCGGCAACTTCATCGCCGAAGGCGAGTTGCTGGCCCTCACACAGGGATGGTTCGAGGAGACCTTTACGGATCACAAAGGCGCCCAAGCCAGGCTCGCCGCCCAGCAAATGATCAAGGGGTTGTGGGAGCGGAATTACCTCCTCTGCCCCCGCGGCCCGAAGCTTTACGGCTTTTTGCACCGCACGTTTATGGAGTTCCTCACAGCGACAGAATACGTGCGGCGGTTTGAGAAGACGCCGGAATTCACGCTGGACGATCTTGATGCCGTGTTCCGCGAACATGGCAATGAACCGGAATGGGCCGAAGTGCTACGGCTCATCTGCGGCGAGATCGGCGATGAGTATGCGGACAAGTTAATTCGGACCTTGCTCACGTTGAAAAAGTTTCCGACACAACTGCTTACTAAGGAGAATCAGCCCAACCATCTTGTGCTGGGAGTTCGTTGCATGAGTGAATTGCGAGGGTTTTCAAAGATGGAGGATTTAGCTATTTTTGCGTTTGAACGATGCGTGCAGTTTCTACAAGTTCTTAACGCTGCGATATCGCAGGGAAAGAAGGTAATGAATGGTGATTTGTTGCAAGCGGTTATCGAGCTTTCCGATCGATGGCGAAGAAAACAAATACCCATATTAGATCGTAATTTGTTTAATACATTGTCTGCGAGCGGACGTCTACTTCTTCCTGAACTCTTCGCAGCTATGTTCCGAGATCGTTCAAGTATCGCCGCAATCACTCAGGTTAACGCTCAAACTAGTGATTTTCAATTGAGATGGTCCGCGCTCCGCGCATTGGCTAAATGGTGGCCCGATCTTGAAACACGCCACGTGTTGAGCCAAAGCGCCGTTGAGGACGATCTCACTGTTCGCTCCCAAGCGTTGGAGTTGTTAGCGCGGCATGAACCCTGGGCTGATGAGACTACCCGACAACTCGTAACCCAACGCGCCCTCCAGGACGGAGCCAGCGAGGTTCAGTCCAAAGCGTTGGAGTTGTTGGCGGGGCATGAGCCCTGGGCCGATGAGTCCACCCGCCAACTCGTAACCCAACGCGCCGTTCAGGACGCATCCAGCGAGGTTCGCTCCAAAGCGTTGGAGTTGTTGGCGGGGCATGAGCCCTGGGCCGATGAGCCCACCCGACAACTCTTGACCCAACGTGTCGTCCAGGACAAAGCCAACAGCGTTCGGTCCAAGGCGTTGGAGTTGTTGGCGGGTCATGAGCCCTGGGCCGATGAGCCCACCCGACAACTCTTGACCCAACGCGCTGTTCAGGACGAAGACAACGGCATTCGCTCCAGAGTGTTGGAGTTGTTGGCGGGTCATGAGCCCTGGGCCGATGAGCCCACCCGACAACTCTTGACCCAACGCGCTGTCCAGGACGAAGACAACGAGGTTCGCTCCAGTGCGTTGGAGTTGTTGGCGCGGCATGAGCCCTGGGCCGCCCATGACGAGACATTGACTATGCGACACCGTTTCCTTGAGCAGATTCGCGATGCGGCAAGGCCCGAAGAGAGAGGTGCGGCAGCCTGCGCCTGGTTCGGAACGGTCGGCGGTTCGGACCCACGGGCAAACGCGAAGAAGCGGGTGTTTTCAACGGATGCGTATGGAAACAGTCCGTTTCTCGATCCGCGTAAGCGTGTGTCCGACGAGCATCTGGCCAAGGTGGCGAGTCGTGCCGGCCTGAGCAAAGATCAGATCGACAAAATGGTTGAGGAGATGAATGCGACGCTGGGGTGGGATATTCGCAAGGGCCTCGACCCGATTTCGGACACAACCTGAATCTCCCCGCCGTGTCCGATCCGGCTGTTTCCACCCGGCCTGGAGAATGCCCGTGGACATCCGCATCTACAACCGCTCAGCCTGGGACCGGCAAGTTGAGACCGGGAATCGCTGGACCATCCCGGTCGGCCCGGAGGTGATCGCGGCGGCCCGACGGGATGACTGGTCGGTCATCCTGACCCCGACGAAACCCGTCCCCCGGAGTTGGTTCCCGCCCCTCGCCGGGCTGGACGTGTTGTGCCTGGCGAGCGGAGGTGGGCAACAAGGCCCGATCCTGGCCGCCGCGGGGGCGAGGGTCGTCGCTTTCGACAACTCCCCGCGACAGTTGGCGCAAGACCGGTTCGTGGCCGAACGGGACGGGTTGTCGATTGAGACGGTTGAGGGGGATATGCGGGATCTGTCAGCTTTCCCGGACGGTCGGTTCGACCTCATCTTCCACCCGTGCTCGAATGGTTTTGTCCCGGACGTCCGGCCGGTTTGGCGGGAGTGCTTCCGGGTGCTGCGGCCTGGTGGATCGGTCCTGGCCGGATTCGCCAACCCGGCCCTGTACGTTGTCGATGATGCGGCAGCGACCGATCGGGGCGAGTTAATCGTTCGCCACGTCGCGCCATACTCGGATTTGACCAGTTTGACTGACGACGAGCGCCGCCGTTATACCGATCGGAACGAGCCACTATGCTTTGGCCACACGCTGGACGACCAGATCGGGGGGCAACTCGACGCCGGGTTCGTGCTGGCCGGGTTCTTCGAGGATAGCGACCCCGGCCACCCGCTGGCGAAGTTCCTCCCCACATTCATCGCCACCCGGGCCGTGAAGCCGGTGAGCAGTCAGGGAGGTTGAGAGACTGAACAGCGTTCGGCTATTTTCGGCTACTTCACGACGCGGCGGAGGGTGATGGCGCTGATCGGTGTGTTGCCTCCGGGTGCGAATACGTCGGCTTTCGCAGTGTCCGTTCCAGGGATTGCACCCACCACCTTGAACCCATTTTGTAAGGCGATCGTGAGTTGGTTGCTTGCCTCAAGACGCCACTCTCCGGTCGTATGCGGTTCACCGGAGGGGCGGAATTGCTCGCAGCCCCCGCCCGTCCTGAAAACAAAGATGTATTCGCGGTCACCCTCCTGCATGTGCCAGGACCCAATGAGTTTTGAGAACGCCTGAAACTCTTTCTCGGCCGTTTCCGCCTCGTCGTCCTGTTTGGCCTTTGTGAACCCCTTGATCGCGGCCGTGTATGCCTTCTCCAGAGTGGCCCGAGCGAATTCCGGCTTCTGACGCAGGGCGGCCGGTACAGTCTTGGGCAGTTCGCCCCACGCATTGAACGCTTTCCTCTCGGCCTTGATCTGGTCGAGGAGCTTCTTGTTGCCTTCCTTCCTCGATGTTGCCTCACGCTTGTCCAAGGAGGCTCCAACGTCGTCCCGGACCTTCTTGATATCGTTCTCGTAGGTGATCTTCGCTCGGTAAAGCTTGATCTTGATCAGGTTCCCGAACGGCACACCGGCCTGGAATTGCTCGTACTCTTTTTTGATTCCCGCGGCCGCGTCGTCCGCCTTCAACTGGAGGCAATCCTTGATGGCTGCGGCGTAGGCTTCGTCGAGTTGGGTTCTGGCCGTCACGATGAGACCTCGAACGGCGATGGGGGTGAGCGACGGCAGTTCACCCGCCTTCTCGAACGCATCCCGTTCCATCTTGGCCTGATCGATGAGCGTCTTGTCTGCGGCCTTGAGGGCGGCGTCCTCGTGCCTGGTGAGTGCCTCCAGAACAGCCATTTTGAACTTCAGAACCTCGGCATCGTACACCTTCTTCGCCTGGGACAGCCTTTCCTTCGTGGCCTCAGCGTCATCGGCGCGACCCTGACACAGCCCGACCGCGATCAACAGGACTGTCACTGCGGAGAGTGAGCGGCACAAGCGGTAACGCATGGGATCACCCGGGGTGTGGGGCACCGAATTTCTTTGAACGGCGACCGATCATCGTCGGCGGGTGACGAGCGGCGTCACGCCCCTCATCTCGGGAGTGTACCATCCCCCGACCATTCTGGCCGTGGATCAGGACCGCGACAAGACGATCGCTGCCGTGATCGCAATCAGCTCCGTAGGGTGTCGGGCGCAGGCCGACTCAGGAAGGCCCCACCCGGTTTCCGTATCCTGATCCGGAACACCGGGCCCTCGCGGGCCGGTCGGTCGGGGCAGTGGGTCGTCTACGGGTCAGACGCCACCAATCTCCTTGATGTGTTCGGAGAGGCCAAGCAACCGGATAGGTGACTGATGCGAAACGCGGTCGTATTTGCGGTTCTGGCCATCGGCCTGACCGCGATGGCTGACGACGAGGCTGGGAAAAAGTACACGTCCAAGGACGGGAAGTTCGCTGTCCAGTTCCCCGCCGGAGCGAAGATCAAGACGATGGACCAGAACGCCCCCGGCGGCATCGTCGTGAAGACCACGACGGTCGAGGCGGATATGAAGACTTATACGGTGATTTGCACGGTGCTCCCCGGGGGTGCCTTGAAGGTGATCCCACCGAAGGACATTCTCGACGGGGCCGAGCAGGGGGCAGTGGCCAAGAACGGTGGCAGGAAGGTGAGTGCGAAGGATCTGGTGTTCGGGAAGGAGAAGTTCCCGGGCCGAGAGATCGTGGTCGAGAAGGACAGCAACCTCGTCCGGACCCAGATCATCATTGCCGACCCCAAGGTCTTCGCGGTCGTCGTTGGTGGGCCGAAGGACTTCGCCACCGGGAAAGAGGGCACCGAATTCCTCAAGTCGTTCGAGCTCCTCAAACTGGCCAAATCCGACCCGTGACCCGTAACGGCCAGAAGAGTCGTTCGCCCAGGATCGTCCGGGTTCCCAGGACGGTGGCCGCTGAATCGCATGTTACCGCGTACCACCGCGATCCGGTCGCTCTTCGACTGGCTTCTCGCCTCGCTCAACTGCTGGGGGTTGCATCCGGTGGCGACGAAGCCCGTGAAACGGATTCTGTGGCCGCGGTCCGCTGGAACTGTGGGGGAGACGTTTTGCCCCACACCGTAGTGATTGTGATACACACCAGCCCGACCGCAAATGCCATCCCAGAGCCCCATTGCGGATCAATCAGCAGCACGCCGGCCAAGAACACAATTGAGGGTCCGAGAATTTCGCTGCCGGCCGAGTGTTTGAGGACTACCCGAAGCAGCTCCCCCGCAGCCAGGATCGCCAGCCAGCCGCCGAAACCTCGCACCGCCCACTTGGTGGCAACGTCCACCTCGATCACGGGGGGCGTAACCCGCTCGATCACCACGCGCCCGGCGGACGAGCCCGCGTGCGGATCGAACCCGAGGCTGGCAAAGAGGAGCGCCAGGGAGAGCGCAAACGCCATGCCGACGATCCCATAGGCTGACTGCATTCGGAGAGACCGCTTGTCGGTCAGGGCCAGCGGCACAAAGAGCAACGCAAGGATGCTGGTCAGAAACAGGGTAACTCCCAGTGACATCGACATCGAACCTCCATCGGCGTTTGTCGCCGAATCATACGAGTTTCGCCGCTCAGGCAGACGCCAGGAAATGACCTACCACGATACTGGGGGGGTGCCACGGGCGGCTAGTCCGCCCGTGAAGGCGTCACACGGGCGGGCAAGCCGCCCGTGGCACCCCCCATGATCGTGGTCGGTCATTTCCTCGCGTCTGCCTGAGAGAAAATCTCCCCGCTTCCC